>NZ_JBFUJG010000011.1:0-194901 GCF_056401495.1 Mucilaginibacter sp. P4_E8 | reverse complement strand
GCAATGCTCGATGTTGGCCGTCACTTTTTTTCGGTAGAGATGGTTAAGAAATATATCGATCTTTTGGCGGCTTATAAACTCAATAACTTTCACTGGCATTTAACCGAAGACCAGGGCTGGCGCATCGAAATAAAAAAATATCCTAAGCTTACGCAGATAAGCAGCAAGCGGGCACAAACCTTAATTGGCGGTTACCGCGACCGTACCCCACAGCAATTTGATAATACACCTTACGGAGGTTTTTATACACAGGATCAGATTCGTGATGTGGTAAAATATGCTGCTGCCAGGTACATCAACATAATACCCGAAATTGAAATGCCGGGCCACTCACAAGCTGCTTTAGCTGCTTACCCAGAGCTAAGCTGCGACCCATCTCAAACTTATAAAGTTGCCGAAACATGGGGCGTTTTTAAAGATATCTACTGCCCGTCCGAAAAAACATTTGCCTTTTTACAGGATGTGTTAACTGAGGTAATGGAACTTTTTCCGAGTAAATATATCCATATAGGTGGCGATGAAGCACCTAAGGATGCCTGGAAAAACTCGGCGTTTTGCCAGCAGCTTATCAAAAAATTAAAACTAAAGGATGAGCATGAGCTGCAAAGCTACTTTATACAGCGCATGGAGAAATTTTTAAACTCTAAAGGGCGCAATATCATTGGCTGGGACGAGATATTAGAAGGTGGCCTTGCACCCAATGCAACAGTAATGAGCTGGCGTGGCGAAGAGGGCGGTATTGCAGCTGCCCAGCAAAAACATAACGTGATCATGACACCTGGCAGCGCAGGTTTGTACATTGATCATGGTCAGGGTAAACCAAGCCAGGAGCCATTAAGTATTGGTGGAAACGAACCTTTGTCAAAAATATACAGCTATAACCCAACGCCAGCTGTTTTAACGCCTGAACAGCAAAAATACATAGAAGGCGTACAGGCTAACTTGTGGACAGAGTATGTGCCTACTGATGCAAAAGTGGAATATATGCTGCTGCCCCGCCTGATGGCCCTGTCAGAAGTGGCATGGTCGCCGTTGGCTAATAAGAATTTTAAGGATTTTTCAGAAACCCGCCTGCCTGGTCAGTTAGCCTGGCTTGATAAAAACAATATCAACTACCGTGTACCAACGGCCATAGGTGCTAAAGATACGGTGATGATAGGTAGTCAGTTAGATGTTACCTTGAAACCATCTGTTGAGGGTGCCAAAATTTATTACACCATTGATGGTTATACCCCCCGCGAAACCGATCTGGCCTATACTATACCATTAAGCTTCACCATTCCGCAGGATCAATACCGCGAGCTGCAGACAATTGTGATAACTCCATCAGGTAAAAGAAGCGCAGTAACACGTACCGTAGTTTATAATAAAGCGCCTTTTGCAGCCGTTAACTATACAGGATCGGCCACAGGGGTAAAATACCAATTATTTACAGGTACATTCACATCAACAAATCAATTAAGTAACCAGGCAGCTACTGATAGTGGTATAGTTAAAACTTTTAACACTGCTGATTATCGGAAAAGTAAAGGTAAATTTGGTATAGTTTACACCGGCTATATTAATATTGATGCTGATGGTAATTACGGGTTTTCAACCCTGTCAGGTAATGGATCTGTTTTACTGATTGATGATCAACCGGTAGTTGATAATGATGGCAAACATGCCGTTACCGAACAGGATGGCGCTGTACCTTTACTAAAAGGCTATCACCGGTTTACTTTAAAATATGTTGATGCAGGCGGTCCGGCTGCATTAAAGGTATTTATAAACGCTCCGGGCAAGCAAAAGGCCGAACTAACAGCCGACACGCTTTATAATTAATACGACATAAAATATAATGGTTAACAGATTTTATCTTTTAGTGTTATTAATAGGTACTGTTGCAGCCATTGCCGGTTGCAACAGTAACGAAACAAAAACGGCCGCGGCACCAACTGCTAAAAAACCTGAACCTATGGCTCCTTTCAGGTTTCATAAGCTGATAGAAGTTTCGCCGGGACAAAGCTATGATGTATTGAGCTGGGGCCGTGGTGCTGTTGATGCAGGGTCGTTTATGATCTTACATTCTGATTCATCGGCTATAAAGTATACCACCACTACAGGCGACCTGGATGGCGTTATTGTTGACGCGTTTAACGCCGATATGGATGTGGATGGCAACCCCGAAATATTGATACAGGCCAAATCAAAAGATACCACCAACTACGCCAGTATTTATGCCTTTGAGTTCAATAACAACAAGGCCAATAAGCTTGATTTTCCCCGGCTTAATAATTCGCAGCGTAAAGGATATCGTGGTAATGATAATTTTTACATTAGGGATGGAAAATTTATGCGCGAGTTTCCTATTTATAGCGGCAGTGGTAAAGATGCCAAACCAACAGGAGCAAAACGCCAGTTGGAATATAGCTTGAGAAGCAACGAGTTCACCGTAAAGCAACTGAGCAAAGATTCGACTGATGTGGCGGATAACACCCAGGCAAAGCAAAATCAGGATAATAAAACCACTGTTCAGAAATCAGAAAAGAAAAGCAGCTCTTCAAAATCAAGCAAGAAGAAACGCAGAAGGAACAGAGATTAATTGTCTGAACCTTGATTCATCGGATTTTAGGATTACCGTGATTTGATTTTATTTAATAAAGCATTAAAAATCACGGTAATCCTTTAATCATAGTTCAGAAACTTATCCAACAATTTCCAGATCGCTCAGTTGATTGTTTATAAACTCCATTTCCTCGCCGTTAACATGTATCTGAATAGCCTTGGCATTTTGTTTAGCTTGTTCGGCATTGCGGGCACCAACCAGTGCAACGGTAATTCCAGGGTGGTTAATGGTCCAGCGGATCACTAATTGGCTCAGGGTAGCATTCTTTTCATCAGCCAGTGGTTTTATTTTAGCGAGGAACTCATTGGTACGTTTAATGTTCTCATCCTTAAAATATTTATTGGCGGCACGGTGATCGCCATCGCCAAACTGGTGCCCGGGCTTTATTTTACCGGTAAGCAGGCCACGCTCTAACGGACTATAAGCCAGTATCGATTTTTTATTCTCGATGGAATAAGGGATCAGCTCATCTTCAATAGCGCGGTTCACCATGCTAAAAGGCACTTGATTTGATGCCAGTTTAATAGTTTTCTCGGCCAGCCCCATCTGCTTTACATCATAATTGCTTACACCGGCTTCGCGTATTTTACCCTGTTCTTTCAGGCGCAGTATGGCTTCCATAGTTTCTTCAATAGGTGTGGTGTTATCGGGCCAATGAATCTGGTACAGATCAATATAATCTGTACCCAGGCGTTTAAGACTGTTCTCGCATTCCAGGATGATGCTTTCCTTACCGGCATATTTGTAAACATCAATGTCTTTGCCGTTGTTGTCCTGGCTCTTAAAAAAGAAATCGCCTTTTGCCAGGTCCCAGCGCATACCAAACTTGGTTAATATTTGCACCTTATCGCGTGGCAGGCCTTTAATGGCCTGGCCAACAAGTTCCTCGCTTTTGCCCTGGCCGTAAATTGGCGCGGTATCAATAGAGGTAACACCGAGGTCATAAGAAGCCCGCATGGCTTCGATAGCTTCTTTATCGTCATTGCCGCCCCACATCCAGCCACCCGCTGCCCACGCCCCAAAAGTTATTGCCGAAACGGTAAGTTTTGTTTCTCCTAATCGTCTGAATTCCATAGTTAAATAAGTGGTTTAAAAATCAGCGGTAAAATGTGTTTAATTGTTGGAATTAAAAAATTATTTGATGCACGATATCATATCTTTTGCATTATATACACCAACCGCATCATAATCATTATTAAAATAAAACCAACCCTCAGTGGTTTTGGGATTTTGCTTTACAGCATCGATCACCTTTTGCAAGAAGTGCTTGGAATATGGCGACCGATATAATACTGGCACCCCATGAAAACGGTAGTAAACAACAGGTGTGTTCTGTATCACATCATCGGGCAGGGCGGGATGGCTCATGCCGCAAAAGGTAATGTTATGTTTGGCCAGCTTTTGGTAAACATCACTGTTCCACCAGCTTACATGGCGCAGCTCCAGTACGTTTTTAAATGATGGATTGAGGTTGTTGATAATGCGCTCCAGTCTTTCATCGTCATAACTAAAGCTTGGGGGCAACTGGAACAGTACGGGCCCCAGTTTTTCCTGCAGACCATTGTTAATGGTATCATAAAAACTGGTGATCAGATCGTTAGTATCATTAAACTTTTTGTAGTGGGTAATTGCCCTTGGCGCCTTTACCGCGAAACGAAAATCTGCCGGACTTTTACCATACCAGGTCTGCAAAAACGAAAGCTGCGGAAAACGGTAAAAAGTAACATTCAGTTCCAGGGTTTTAAAATGTTCGCAATAAAAGTCGAACCACTTGCGCTGCGGCAAACCCTCGGGGTAAAACTTTCCTTTCCAATCCTTATAATGAAATCCCGAACAACCGATATGCCAATCCATTTGTTATTGTTTTATGGATAATAAAGGTTGCAGGGGAAGTTTTTGTTTGAGAAAGCCTAATAATGCTTTGCCCAAGCGTGTAATTGTACGAAAGCAAGAAGCCCCCTCTAAAGAGAGCAATAGCCCATCATATACAGAAGGGTAGCCCACTACGGGGCACACCAAATTTTTACAATTATTTTCTACAAATATGTAGTCCCTACGGGACATGAAATACAGCCACATTTGCAGCTTAAATTATTGCTCTATGTCCCGTAGGGACTACATATTTGTAGAAATAGAACCAAAAGGTTTTTTGCCCCGTTAGGGGCTACACCTCTTGAATTAGTACAGATACTGTCTTTTCATTGGCTATTACTCTGTGGAGAGGGTTGGGTGAGGCTTTCTTGCAATTATGCGTTTCATTTGCACATTTGTAACATCACATTTGAAATCTGCACATCTAAAATAAAATCCGCACATTTGTATATCTACCCATTGCACTAATAAAATATGCATTTTATATATCCTGCCTTTTTATTTGCATTACTCACGTTAGCTATCCCGGTTATCATCCATTTATTCAACTTTCGCAAGTTTCAGAAAGTGAATTTTAGCAATGTGCAGTTTTTAAAGGAGATCCAGGATCAGCAGGCATCACGCCGAAATTTAAAGGAAAGGCTTATCCTGGCTGCAAGATTGTTGGCATTGCTTTTTCTGATATTGGCATTTGCCCGGCCATATCTATCCGGTCAGGATACGGGTAATGCGGGCAGGCAAAATGCAGTGAGTGTTTTTGTTGATAACTCTTACTCCATGCAAGCCCTTAACCGCGAGGGCTCATTATTGGATGATGCCAAGCAAAAGGCTAAGGAAATTGCATCAGCTTATAATATCAATGATCGTTTTCAACTGCTTACGCAGGATTTTGAGGGAAAGCATCAGCGTTTACTAAGCCGCGATGAATTTAATGACGCGGTTGACCAGGTAAAGATCAGTCCTCAAAGCCGCAATTTGCAGCAGATCATCAGCCGGCAGCAAAATCTGCTAAATACACAGCCGGGGGCTATAAAATCGGTTTATATTATTTCTGATCTTCAAAAAAATATGGCCTCTAAGTCGTTGAAAGCAGATAGTAGCATAGCCATTAGTTTAATACAGCTTAAAGCCGGTAACCTGCCCAACGTAGCGGTTGATTCGGTATGGCTACTAAGCGCGGTGCACCGCCCCGGCGAAAGCGAAAAACTGGTAGTGCGCCTGCACAATTATGCCGGTGAAAAGGCTGATAAGATCCCGCTTAAAGTATTAATAAACGGTGCCCAAAAAGCGTTGGGCAGTTATAGTATCCCGGCGCGTTCTGTACAGAATGATACACTTTCATTTATGGGTTTGCAGGCCGGCTGGCAGCAGGGCCTTGTTGAGTTGCAGGACAACCCGGTTACATTTGATAATAAGTTTTATTTTAGTTTTAATGTAAGCCAGCAAATGCCGGTATTGCTGATTGATGGCGGTATACCCAATCCATATTTAAAAGCTGTTTTCGCTTCTGATCCATTTTTTGCCGCCAGCCGTGTGCCCGATGGTAATGTTGATTACGCAGGCTTCAACAGTTTGYCCATAGTGGTTATGAGCGATGTTAAAGCTATATCAACAGGGCTGGCCCAGCAGTTAAAAACCTATGTTGCCAAAGGAGGTAAGTTGGTTGTTTTTCCATCTGCCGATGCCGACCTGGCGAATTACCGCGCATTTCTGCAACCCATGAATGCTGCCTGGCCCGAAAAATTAGTGACCGAGGCTACCAAAGTATCTTCCCTGAACAGGCAAAGCCCGGTATTTAAAAACGTGTTTGAAAGTTTCCCTGAAAACCCGGATCTGCCGGTGGTTAAAAAATACTTCCAGTTAAGCCCATCGCGCGGCGGGCAGGATAACCTGATGCAATTAACCGGAGGGCAATCTTTTTGGGCGGGCTACACCAGTGGCAGGGGTAAGGTTTACGTTTCTGCTGTTCCGCTTAATGAGGAATACAGTAATTTGCCGCGGCACGCCCTTTTTGTTCCCATATTACTTAGGATAGCCTTGCTAAGCGGGCATGACCTGCCGTTGTTTTATACCCTTGGCGAAGACGAAACTTTAGAGATCCCGCCGGTTCAGATCACCGAAAAACAATTGCTTAAGCTGGTTAAAGGTGATCAAAGCACCATCCCCGATGTTAGGCAGCAGGAGGGAAGTACGCTTTTATACCTGTCAGATCAGCTGCACGAAACCGGTATTTATTCCTTAAAAAAACAGGATAGCACCCTGGCTTCGCTCGCCTTTAACGATAACAGGAGCGAATCAGACATGAGTTATTTGAGCCAGGCTGCACTCAGGGAATTAATGCCAAAGTCAACCACCTTATTAACAGGTGGTAATGCTTCATTAAAAGGTATTGTTACCGAAACAAATTTTGGCACACAATTATGGAAACTTTGTATAATTTTGGCATTGATTTTTCTTGCAGCCGAAATTTTGCTTATCAGGTATTTTAAGCCCGGTAAACAAACTATAAAGCAACCCGTTTAATCAACACAAATCCTTAAAGCAGTGCTAATGAATTTGCTTATCAAATCTGCCACCATTCTTGATCCCGGATCACCTTTTCATCAACAAGTTGCTGATATTTTAATTGAAAACGGAATTATCGCCCGCATTGCTGAAGATATTGAAGCCGACGCCGAGCTGGTAGATGCCGAAGGTAAATATGTATCGCCGGGTTTTTTTGATCTTAACTGCAACATAGGCGAGCTGGGGCTGGAAACCAAAGAGGATATGCACTCAGGTACCAGGGCTGCCGCGGCCGGCGGGTTTACTGGTGTAGCGCTGATGCCAAACACTGTTCCTCCGGTACATTCCAAAGCCGAAATTGAATACCTGCTTAACCGGGCAAAAAATAACCTGGTTGATGTATATCCTTTGGGAGCCATATCGCATAAGCGCGAGGGTAAGGACCTGGCCGAAATGTATGACATGTACCTGAGCGGCGCCAAAGCGTTTACTGATGGTAATCGTCCTGTACAGGATGCCGGCCTGATGGAACGCGCCCTGCTGTATGCCCAGGGTTTTGACGCGCTGGTGTTTTCGTACCCCGAAGATACAGCCATAGCAGGCAAGGCCAAAGTAAATGAGGGCGAGATCAGCACACTGTTAGGCATGAAGGGTATCCCGTCACTGGCCGAAGAGCTCATGATAGCACGCGATCTTTACCTGGCCGAATACACGGTTTCAAAAATACATTTCAGTACCATATCAACTGCCCGCTCGGTAGAACTGATCCGCGAGGCCAAGCGTAAAGGACTGGAGGTTACCTGCGATGTAGCGGCCCACCACCTGGTACTTACAGACGAAGCCCTGATGGGCTTTGATAGCATGTATAAGGTAAAACCCCCGCTGCGCACCAAAGATGATGTTACCGCGTTAATTAAAGGCCTTAAAGATGGTACCATTGACGCTATAGTAAGCCAGCATACACCACACGAAGTTGAATTTAAAGATGTGGAATTTGAAGTGGCCGAGTATGGTATAGTGGGTTTGCAAACAGCCCTGGCGCTGGCCCTAAGGTCGGGTTTACCGGTGGAGATGCTGGTTGATAAACTGGCCATCAATCCCCGCGAGATACTGGGTGTTGCCGTACCCGTTATTGCCGAGGGTGAACAGGCTAACCTGGTGCTTTTTGATACGGATGCGGAATGGGAATATACCGGCAAAAACAACCGTTCAAAATCTATTAATTCGCCGTTCATTGGGCATAACTTAAAGGGTAAAGTGTTACTAACATATAATAATCAACAAATTTTTAAATAGAAAATCATGATCGATCCAAAAATAGAAACCGCCTTTGAAGCCGCTTTAGAGGCTTTTTCTAAATATAACAGCTTTGATGCTACTAAACTTAACAATGATTTTGGTGAAATTTTTGCATCAGACGAAGACTTTTTAACCAAGGTTGATGCCTTGGACGAAGTGTTTGACAATAACCCCGCGGTTGACTCCCTGCGCGAGGTGTTTTTTGATTTGCTGATGATCAATTTTTTTAGCGCTGATGTTAAAAAGCTGGAAGAGGATTACCTGGATACACAGGAATGGGAAGATATTGAAGAGCAAACCCTTGACCGTGGTACCGAACTATTGAACTTGCTCCTATACTTGAATGAGTGCGAGGATGAAGAAATTGAACCGGAATTAGAGGATTACCTGAAAGAATTTTTACTGGTTGATGAAGATGAGTTTCAGGACRAATACCGTATTTATGAACCGGTAATTGCTAATCAGATATTAATTGAAAGCCCGTTGGCCGAGATCAGCAAGGTGGCTCAAAGTCTGCCTGATGATTCGGAATTGAAAGAGTTGTTTTATCCCATGATGTGCTTTTTTCAGCACATTGACCCGTCTGTGGAAACAAAAAATGAAATTGCCGCTCATGCGTTGAATAAGGAATTTGACATGGCTGTGCTTGATATATTGGTTAATTTTAAATAACACTTAGCCGATATACTAACCTAATTAATAGTACACATGATTGAAAATACGGATCAACAGATAAGGAAAAAAGCCATTCCAAATGGGGTTGTATTAGGCATAGCTTTATCTATATTTAGTATATGTTCATTTTACTTCATGATATCAATGGGAGCATCGGTAGTATTAATGACGAGCGCTCCGGTATTTTTTTCGCTCATATTACCCTTAGCCGCGGCCGCCTTATTATGTTTTAACCTGCGGAAAAGGATAGGCGGGTACTGGAGTTTTAAACAGGCAGCTACCGGGATATTCGTTATGTTTATTGTAGCTTTTGTTGTGCAATTTTTATTGCGCGATTTGCTTTTTGCCAAAGTTATAGAACCAAATATGATGCAAAAAACAGAAACAGCTATGGTTAATTCTGTAAGCACCTATTTGCATAGCACCAAGGTTAGCCAGGAAAATATTGATAAGAAAATTGCTGATATTAAAAAAGAGTTTGATACACAAAAGGATCTGTCAATAGGCAAGCAGATACAGGGCTTAGGTTTTAACATCATTTTTATGTTTGTTTTTGCTGTGATCTTTGCTGCAATGTTTAAAAAGGAGAGGCCGGTATATAATCCGGGCATTAATGATCCAGCTGTTTAAAGCAGATAACCAATTTTATCATGAGCGGCCTTTTTATATTGAAAAGGCCGCTTTTGTTTTAAGGGTTTATAAATATTTATTTACATTGAATAAGAAGTTTGATACGAGGTATTAAAATATTAGTTAATTTTAAATAAATCATAAACAACCTTAATCATGGAAATAAAAAAAGTAAGTCCGTCGCAACCCGCACTTAAATGGGCATTAATTKGCCTGGTTACCTCAATAGTGGTTACATACGCTTTTCAGTTCCTTAACGTTGATCCCAATTCGCCTGTTAAATACCTCAATTTACTGCCTTTTATAGCTTTCCTGTTTTTAACACAAAAAGAATATAAGGATTTGCTTGGCGGTTACATGACCTTTGGAGAAGGGTTTCTGTCGGGTTTTTTATATGCCGTTTTCGTAGGCGTATTATCGGCGATATTTACTTACGTGTACTATGCCATATTAAGTCCCGAAATGATTGATAAAACACTTGCAGTCTCTCAGTCAAAAATGGTTGAGCAGGGATTATCCCAGGAACAGATAGATAAAGCAATGGAGATAAGTCATAAATATTTCGCAGTTATTGGCACAGTGGTGGCTCTTTTTGGTTCTGCAATTATGGGAGTTATAATTGCCCTTATTGGCGCCGCTATATTTAAAAAAGAACGTTCGCCGCTTGATGTACCTGATACGGAATATCAGGCACCAGATGAACCTGCTGTTTAGGGCAGGTATAAAAAAAAGCGGCCTTCCATTTGAAAGGCCGCTTTGGTCTTTATAGAGCAAATAACAATTAACTATGTTTGTCATCCTGAACTTGTTTCAGGATCTCACCTGAAAAGTTGATCAACATGTGGGATGCCGAAACAAGTTCGGCATGACTTTAAAGTTACACTTACGCGGTAGCAGCCAGTCTGTTCACACTTCTGTAAACGTAGTCGCTATAAATATGCCTGCGGGCAAATCTGCCCGGCGAATCGGCATTGATCAGCTTTACATAAACCGCCTTCGGTACATCAAAATATTCGTAGGTATTGCCATCGGCAAAAGTTATTTTCAGTACCTGCGATTTGTATTCAAAATCGGCAATGCTTGAAGTAGTAGTAGTAATGGTATATTCTGCAAACGACTGGTTCCGGGTTTCGGGAGCAATGCTTACCAAAAAGTGATAGGCTTCAATAATGGTTTTGCTTTTTTCTTCGGCCTCCAGTTTGCTTTCAGGACTATCCTGAAATTTATCGGGGTGCCAGGTTTTCATTAAACTCCTGTAAGTAGTCTTTAATTCCTGCAGTTCGGCAGCTTCATTTACGCCCAAAAGTTTCCTGTAATCGACAATTTTTTTCATTGTATTAATTTGTGTTTTTTTATTGTCGTTGAAGGGTTAGCAAATGAATATGTGCTTTTTCAAGAAAATAATTTTGCAAAGGTACGCTTTTTCAGGTAGAAAAAATCAGGCTGGGTGAAGTTAAGGTAAAGTGGGGGTTATGAAATGATTTTTTGGCGATAGACTCACCCGATCTGCGCTTCGCTGGATCACCCTCTCTCCGCCATCGGCGCAAAGAGGATAATAAGAATGACCACCGATTTAAGCGGTGAGTTCTTGAATTTGTGAAAACAAAGCAGCCCCGGGAAAACTAATCCCGGGGCTGCATATATCTTAGCTAAAAAAAAGAAACTACTTCTTCATTACCTGTTTTACAATATCGTTACCAAAAACAAATACCATCAGGGTAACCAATATCACAAAACCAACTATTTGGGCGCGCTCTAAAAACTTATCGCTTAACGGCTTGCCCTTTATCATTTCAATAATTAAGAACACAGCATGACCGCCATCAAGTGCAGGGATAGGCAACAGGTTCATGAGGGCAAGTACCATTGATAAAAAGCCTACCAGGCTCCAAAAGTGAACCCAGTCAACATGGCTGCCAAACAGGTTGGCAATAGCAACAGGACCGCTTACTGCTTTGCTAAACTTAACATCGCCCTTAAATATTTTACCCAGGCCTTTGGCGTTATCGGTAAAGGTGCCCCAGGCCCTTGATGCGCCAATTGGGAGTGAACCAAAAAAACCGTAGTTAATGGTCTTTATTTCCGGCAAATCGTTTTTAGACTGAAAAAAACCTAACGTACCATCAGCTCTTATTTGTGTTTTTATAGCAATGGAATTACCATTACGTTTTATAGTAAGGTCTACCAGTTTACCTTTCTCTTTTTGAAGTTCGGCCTTTAACTCATCATAAAAAGCGATGGGTTTGCCGTTAATGGCAACAATACTGTCGCCTTTAGCTAAACCCGCTTTTTGCGCGTTACTGTTTGGGGCCAGCGAATCAACCACAAATTTTGAACGGGGCAACCTGCTGATAAACTCTTCTATTCCATGATCAGAAAGATCATTCAGTATGGTACGCGGAATAGTAACACTTACTGTTTCGGCGCCACGTTGTATGGTGAAAACGGTGTTTTCAAGCAATACTTTCGGGCTGGTTAAATCATCAAAACGTTCAACCGGCTTACCGTTAATGGCAACAATCTTATCGCCGGCCACCAAACCTATTTTTTTACCTACTTCGCCAGGTACAATGCCGTATTTAGCGCTTGAATTAGGGATATAGCTTTCGCCAAGACAAATGGTAAGTATCCAGAATATCAATATACCTAAAATGATGTTTACCGTAACACCACCAAGCATTACAATTAAACGCTGCCAGGCTGGTTTTGAACGAAACTCCCAGGGTTGCGGCGGACCGGCAAGCTGATCAGTATCCATTGATTCATCAATCATACCGGCAATTTTAACGTAGCCACCTAAAGGCAACCAGCCAATACCATATTCAACACCTTTATATGTAAACTTAAACAGGCTTATGTTCCAGGCATCAAAAAACAGGTAGAATTTCTCCACCTTAATGCCAAAAGCACGTGCTGCCAAAAAGTGTCCCAACTCGTGCAGGATTATTAAAATTGAAAGGCCCAGTAGCAACTGGCCAACCATTATCACTATACTCATTATCTACGTTTATGTATATTTTAAAGTTGTATTGCCTTTAACGGCAATTGTTGTATTAAATTTTGCGCAAAGATGCGTGTTTCTTTATCAGTATTCAAATAGTCGGATAAGGTTGGTTGTGCTATGTAGTTTATTTGCTGCATACATTCTTCAATCACGTTGCTCATGGCCAAAAAGCCGATAGTGTGATTTAAAAAACCCGCAACAGCTACCTCATTAGCGGCATTTATAATGCATGGCATATTGCCGCCTTGCTTTAACGCCGCGAATGCTAAACTAAGATTACGAAAAGTATCCAGATCTGGTTTTTCGAACGTTAAATTAGGATAATCTGTAAAGTTAAAGCGTTTAAAGTTAGTTTGTATACGATGCGGATAAGTTAATGCATATTGAATAGGCAGCTTCATATCAGGCAGGCCCATTTGCGCCTTGATGGAGCCATCCCTAAACTGTACCAGGGAATGAACAATAGATTGCGGATGAACGATCACTTCAACCTGGTCGGCCTCTACACCAAACAACCATTTGGCCTCAATTACCTCCAAGCCTTTGTTCATGAGCGATGCCGAATCAATGGTGATCTTGGCACCCATTACCCAGTTGGGGTGTTTCAGGGCATCCTCACGGGTTACGTTAGCCAGGAAATCAATATTACGACCGCGGAAGGGGCCACCGGAGGCAGTAATAATAAGTTTTTCAATGGGGTTGGCTTCCTCACCGGCAAGGCATTGAAATATTGCTGAATGTTCTGAGTCGACCGGTAAAATTTTAACCCCATGCTGTTTGGCCAGGGCTGTTATCAGTTCGCCGGCCACAACCAAAGTTTCTTTATTGGCTAACGCTATAGTTTTACCAGCTTTAATGGCAGCAATGGTAGGCTCAAGCCCCGCAAAGCCAACCATGGCGGTAAGCACCATGGCAATGTCGGGATGGGTTATGGTATCAATAATAGCCTGGTGCCCGGCAAGTACTTTTACCGGCAGGTGTGCCAGCGCGGCTTTAACTTCCAGGTATTTGCTTTGATCACATATAATGGCATACTCTGGCTCAAATTCAATAGCCTGATTAATGAGCAGATCGGCATTGGAATGTGCAGTAAGCAAAAATGCCCTGAACAAATTGCTGTTGTTCCTTACCACTTCAAGTGTTTGCGTTCCTATACTGCCTGTAGAGCCAAGAATGGCAATGTTTTTTGTATGATTAGTCAATGATGGTCCTGTTTCAATTAATCATTAAGATGAACGCAGCGTTTGCAGCTTGTTATCTTAACAATGTCAAAGTTACTTATTATTAGCGTATTCCTTTAATTCGTCTGCAATCTTCCTGTCGTTGGCCAGTCTTGGCACTTTATTTTGCCCCCCAAGTTTACCCTGCGAACGCATATAATTTATAAACGCGTCCTTTTGCAGGCTTTGGATGATCAAAGGTTGCAAAATGTTACCTTCAATGAGGTCAAAGTAGTAAATATTTTTCTTTTGCAGCGCTTTATCTACTTTAAGTGCGAAAGCTTTCAGATCGGCCGGGGCCGAGCCAAACTCAATAAACCATTCATGGTAGGGTAGTTGCCCGGCCGGCGGATTAACCTGCGGGGCAACGGTGAATTCCACTACATCAACACCTTCTTCCCTTGCTACGCTCATTAATGATTGTTCTACTTCTTCGCCAATAACATGCTCGCCAAAGGCCGAGATATAGTGCTTGATTCTGCCGGTTACTACGATCTTATAGGGATCTTTTGATACAAATTTAATGGTGTCACCCAGGCTATAGCCCCATAAACCCGCGCTGGTGTTCATGATGAGGGCATAGTTTTTATCCAGTTCCACATCTTTGATATTGATACGGGTAGGGTGCTCATTAAAATATTCTTCGGATGGGATAAACTCATAAAATACACCAGAATCAACCAGTAGCAATAATCCTTTTTCTTTTTGCGAATCCTGGAAGGCGATGAAACCTTCGGATGCCGGGTAGGTCTCGATGGAGTCGATCTTTGCACCAATACTTTCTTCCATGCGGGCACGATAGGGTTCGTAATTTACACCGCCATGCACAAACAGTTTAAAATTGGGGAATATGTCTTTAACTTTTTTGCCCCCGGCTTTGGCCGATAGTCTGTCGAAATACATCTGGCACCAGGGTGGTATGCCCGATATGAGGCGCATGTCCTGGTTAAAAGTTTCCTCTACAATGGCATCAACCTTTTGCTCCCAGTCTTCAATGCAATTTACCTCGTAACTGGGCAGACGGTTTTTTTGTAAATAGGCCGGCACATGGTGGGCAACAATGCCCGATAGCCTGCCTATTGATACACCTGCCTTAACGGATAGCACAGGGCTGCCCTGTAAAAATATCATTTTACCATCCACAAAATCAGCATTGCCAGTTTCATGAATATAGCTGAGCAGGGCATTGCGCGCGGCTTTAATATGTTCGGGCATGCTCTCTTTGGATATAGGAATATATTTTACGCCCGATGTAGTGCCCGACGTTTTGGCCAGATAAGCCGGTTTGCCAGGCCACAGCACATTCTCTTCGCCATTTACAACGCGGTCAATATAAGGGCGCAGGTCCTCGTAATCATGTATGGGGACATTTTTCTTAAAATCGTCATAGTTGTTGATCTGTGCAAAATGGTGTGCCTTGCCAAAGTCGGTATCCCTGGCGGCATGAACAAGATCAGTAAAGGTTTTTTGCTGCAGCGATACCGCGTTTTTCCGTACCTGGTTAAGCTCCCGGTTCACCAGGGCTGCAAACACTTTGCTTAATGCAGATTTTAATCCCATTGGCTAATAAGTTTCGGCAATATCATCATCTACATCCTTGTGGCTATAAACTAATTTACGGTAAGTAACAGCCAATATAATATTTACAAACGGATAGGTAAACAGTATAGCAATTGATATTACCGGATAAGTTTGAGCAAGTTTTGCGGGTAAAGCTATTAGCACTAATATGATGACTAATATAATCAAAACTTTAAAAAAGTAGCCTTTAGTAAGCTGAAAGCTTTGTTTAAGCGATTCCAGCGGACCGGAGCGGTCGTCGACAATAAATGTATTAAAAAACATTATTCTTAATAACAGAAACAATCCAAGTATAATGGCGATGCTTATTGCTGCCAATTGTATATTAGGATAGGCGTCAAGTTTATCAATAATGATACGACTGTTTGTTAAAACAAAGGCAAGTATAAAAACCACGGCTATGTAACTAACAACCATTTTAAAAGTGGGCAATACCTGTTTATATTCAAATTCATAATATTCACTGTCAATTACAGTAAATATCAATTTATATAGCCCCAGGGTTGTATAGGCTTGTACAAATATCAGTAACATAGAAACCAGCATTTCACCAATAAACTCTTCGCTTGGAATAAGAAATTGAATTAAAAGAGCCAATATGCTAAGCAGGAAAAACGATATTGCCGAATAAACAATAATGGTTACAAAATTTTTCTTAAAAATATTCCATGCAGTTTTAATAGTTTCCGCAACAGAAAAGGGGTGGTACATAGGTTATTTATGATCTGTTAAAAATTACTCGCTTCCAAAAATCCTGCATAAATCCTAACCCGTAGGCAATAAGTTGGGTGAAGGCGGCAATAATGCTCAAAAATGCAATTTTTGCCGATTTGTTTTTCCACCACGCGTGAAAAAATATTAACAAAATAATTAATGCCAATATAAAGTTACCTAATTGGGCTATTTGCCAATTTAATAAATTAAAAACAATAGTACCCAGAATGAACAAAGTAAATGCAGCCGGAAAAAAATGTACCAGCTTTAATTGTTCAGGGAAAAATTTGTAAATGTTAATACGCGCTCTGCCAAAAAAATGAAGCTGTTTGTAAAACTGTAAAAAATTGGTGCGCCTTTTATGATAAACTATGGCATCAGGTATCAACCCTATTTTAAAACCCAGGGAGTGGATGCGGATGCTGTATTCAATGTCTTCGCCCAGGCGGGTAATGATAAATCCACCGGCTTTTTCCCATACCTGTCTTGATACACCCATATTAAAACTGCGCGGATGAAACTGCCCTATAGCTTTTTTATTGCCGCGTATGCCCCCGGTTGTAAAAGGGGAGGTCATGGAGTAGCTGATAGCCTTTTGTGTGGGCGTAAATGACGCGTGGGCACCATCAGGGCCGCCATAGGCATCAAGATAATTGGTGGCTAATGAATTATTTACTATCTCCAGGTAATTGGCGGGGATAAGGCAATCAGAATCAAAGATTATAAAATAATCGCCTTTGGCCCGCTCAAAACCATAGTTGCGGGTAAAGCCCTGGCCTTCGTTTGATTTTTTAAAATAACGAACGTTAAGCCGGTCTGTAAAGCTGTTTACAATAGTTTCGGCATCATGAACAGAACCATCTTCAATTACCAAAACCTCAAACTGCTTATAAGTTTGCAGTGTAAGGGTTTCCAGCAGTTCTTTGATTTCCTGCGGCCGGTTGTATAAAGGAATGATGATGGAAAAAACCATGTTGTTAAATGTGCAGATATGCAAATGTGCAGATTTCAGATGTGCAAATATGCAGATGAAAATTTGGATGTGAAGATTTCAAATGTGCAAATATTCATTTTTTTTGATAATTTATAACTCCTTATAATCTCTCATCTTTACATTAACAATTCTTTCATTTGCACATCCGCACATTTGAAATCTGCACATCAGAGTGTCTCCTCTACCTGATAATTATTACGTTCGTTTGCGTTTCTTGATACCAGTTCGGCAACAAAACCGGTTAAAAATAACTGCGAACCTAAAATTATGGCTACTAAGGCTATATAAAATAATGGGTTTGCTGTTATATCCCTGTATTTTTCGTTATGGGCTATCAGGTAAAGTTTTTCGCAAATGATCCAAATAGCGATTACTAAACCAGCAAAAAAGCTAAGTGTACCCATAGTGCCAAAAAAGTGCATGGGGCGCTTGCCAAATTTGCCTACAAAAAATATGGAAAGGAGGTCTAAGAAACCATTTACAAAGCGGCTCATGCCAAACTTGGTTTTGCCGTATTTACGGGCGCGGTGCTCAACCACCTGTTCACCAATTTTGGTAAAGCCTGCCCACTTGGCCAGTACGGGTATATAACGGTGCATTTCGCCGTAAACCTCAATGTTTTTTACTACGGTTTTGCGGTAAGCTTTTAAACCGCAGTTAAAATCATGCAGATTATTAATACCACTCATTTTGCGTGTAGCGGCATTAAATAATTTAGTGGGTATGGTTTTACTCAGCGGATCATACCGTTTAGCTTTCCAGCCCGATATGAGGTCGTAATTTTCTTCGGTGATGCGGCGGTAAAGCTCCGGGATCTCATCGGGGCTGTCCTGCAGATCGGCATCCATGGTGATAATAACATTACCGTTTGCAGCCGCGAACCCAGTGTTCAGCGCTGCCGATTTGCCATAATTGCGCCTGAATTTAATGCCTTTAATAAAAGGATTATTTAGCTGCAGTTTCCTGATCATTTCCCATGAACCGTCCTTGCTGCCATCATCAATAAGTATGATCTCGTAGGTAAAACGATGTTCATCCATTACCTTGCTTATCCATGAGGTTAACTCAGGCAATGATTCTATTTCGTCATAAAGCGGTACTACTACTGATATATCCATTTATTAGGAATGTGATGCCGGGCGATGGTTTTATGCGCTCTTAATCATCCGCAAAAATATAAAAAATAGGTAATGATTATAGTAGGATAAAAGAGAAAGGCTTTTTAAGGCAAGAGGATGTATGTAAAAATGGGATTATTCATCAGATCTATACTTATTATTTTTTGTCTCTAATCTTCTATCCTTTCTCTTTTTATCATTCCTCTTTTGTTCTTTCTGTAACAATAATAATATGTTAAAATATGTTATATGATCGTTATCACCTATTTGCATAGGTATAATTTTAATATATTGGCGTTCATAATAAATCGGGAGAGATTCATGAAGTTTTATAAAATAACGCTTTTTATCCTGTTGTGCGTTTATACGTGCACAGGATATGGGCAAAGTGCTGATCAAACCGGTGCAAAATATGATCAGCATAAGGTATTTAATCCGCTTTTTTATCCTGAAAAAGGCAACGAGTTTAGAAATGCCGGTGGTGCACCAGGTTCAAAATACTGGCAAAACCGTGCTGATTATAAGCTGAATATTACATTGGATACCGCAAAGCACCGGGTTGATGGCACAGCTTTGATCACTTATACCAATAACAGTCCTGACGCGCTGCCTTTTTTATGGTTACAGGTAGAGCAGAATATTTATAAGGAAGACTCCCGTGCCGAGGCTACCAGCCCCATAACCGGCGGACGGTTTAGCAATAAATCATATACCAAAGGCGATGAAATAAAGGCCATTTATGTAACAAAGAATGGCAAAACCGAAAAAGCTGATTATTTAGTGACCGATACCCGCCTGCAAATAAAACTGAAAGATTCATTAAAAGCAGGTGGCAGCAAGCTGCAGATAAAAATTGAGTATGGATTTGACATTCCACAGTATGGAACCGACCGTATGGGACGCTTACTCACTAAAAATGGCTGGATATACGAAATGGCACAATGGTATCCGCGTATGGAGGTTTATGACGATGTAACGGGATGGAACACCCTGCCGTATCTTGGCGCAGGTGAATTTTACCTGGAGTATGGTAATTTTGATTATACTATTACCGCGCCATCGAGCTTAGTTGTGGTTGGCTCAGGCGAGCTGCTTAATCCCAATGAGGTGTATTCGCCCACAACTTTAAGCCGTTTGGCCGAGGCCCGTAAAAGTGATAAAACAGTCACGATAAAAGATTCGACCGATATTTTACGGGGCAATGATCGCCCTAAAAAACCGGTGCTTACCTGGCATTTTGTTTGTAAAAATGCACGCGATGTGGCCTGGGCTGCATCAAAAGCATTTATATGGGATGCCGCCCGTATAAATTTACCCAGCGGCAAAAAGGCCCTCGCGCAATCGGTTTATCCGGTTGAGAGTAAGGGTAACGCGGGTTGGGGGAGATCAACCGAATATGTAAAAGGTGCAATTGAACTGTATTCGAACCAATGGTTTGAGTACACTTACCCGGTGGCTACCAATGTAGCAGGTACAGTTGGCGGTATGGAATACCCGGGGATTGTTTTTTGCGGTTCAGAAAATAAGACGGGAGAATTGTGGGAAGTTACCAATCATGAGTTTGGGCATAACTGGTTCCCGATGATTGTAGGATCAAACGAACGCAAATATGCCTGGATGGACGAAGGCTTTAACACTTTTTTAAATAATGTAGATACCAAAGTGTTTAATAAAGGCGAGTATTATGTAAAGCCTGATGAGCAAAAGGCGGCGCCCGGGTTGTTTAATCAGGATGCTGAACCCATTATGACCATACCTGATGTTTTGCAGGCCGAATTTTTAGGCGTGGCGGCTTATGAAAAACCGGCATTGGGCCTAACCATTTTACGCGAACAAATACTTGGTGAGCAACGTTTTGATTATGCCTTTAAAACCTATATTAAACGGTGGGCATTTAAACACCCCACACCATGGGACTTTTTTCATACCATGGATAACGCCGCAGGCGAAGATCTGAGCTGGTTTTGGAATGAGTGGTTCTTTACTACCTGGAAGCTTGATCAGGGGATAAGGGATATTACCTATCCTAATGGTGATGCCACAAAAGGGGCGCTCATTACCCTGGAGAACCAGGAAGAAATGGCGCTGCCGGTAGCCATTTTGATCAAAGAAGAAAACGGTAAAACAGCTACAGTAAAGCTGCCTGTTGAAATATGGCAGCGCGGCGGTGTTTGGACTTTCCCCTATAAATCTACCTCAAGAATTGTTTTGGCTACTATTGACCCCGATCATCTTTTACCGGATATAAATCCCGAAAATAATTCATTTAGTGGTTTGCCTATACCTAAAGGCATTACGGCAGCCAGCATAATTAAAACTTATATTGATGATATTGGCGGGGCCGAAAAATTAAAAAATATCAAGGATCTGCAAATTTCATCAACCAGTATAGTGCAGGGGTCCGAAGTGCAAATGGTAACCCGTTACAGGACTCCAGATATGTTTTTTCAGCAAACAACTGTGCCGTCATATAATAACCTTATAGTGAATCATGTTTTAATAAATGGCGAAAATATGAGCGCCCAGCAGCTTAACAGGGAAATTACTTTGGACGATGTAAGTAAAAAAATAATGAAGGTTAAGAGCAAACCATTCCCTGAGCTCGATTATGAAAAAAATGGTTATGCCTTAGAGCTTGATTCAGCACTAAAAATTGTGAACGGCGATCTGGCTTATGAAATTGATGTAAACATTGCCGATGGGGCCAGAATAAAGAACTTTTACAACCAAAAGACCGGCTTAAAGGTAAAACAAGTAATAGAGGGCCCTATAAGTTCGGTAACTGAATGGAGTAATTACGAAGGTATAACCGGAGGTATCAAAATCCCGTTTTCGATCAAAACAACTTTACTGGGGCAGCCTGCTGAGTTTAAGGTTAAAGAAACGGCGGTAAATAATAATATATCGGCCACTTTGTTTCAGTAGGTATTTGGCCAATTTGCTATATTTAAAGCGGAAACGGTAATAAATTGTCTCCGCTTTTTTTATATTGTTTATGACCAAAACCTTACTCGCATTTATTTTATGTGCTATGATTAGCCATACCGCTTATTCAAAAACCGATACTACTTTGTATTACATGAAAACTGTACCTGCTTTTTATGAATCAAATCCTCTCGAAACAGGTGTTCCTGTCGAAAAAAAGGAAGATGCCGATTTTATAAGAGCTGTGATATCACCAGATAAAACAGATGGTCTTTATGATGTAAATGACTATTATTTGAGCGGGAAATTAAAAGCCATGGGAAAATCAGAATCATCAAATTATGATGTAAAGTTAGAGGGGCCGAGCATTGGATTTTCTGAAAACGGGCATAAAAAAAGGATTTGTACTTTTCGTGATGGCATATACGTAGATTATATTGTAGACTATTTCCCCAATGGCCGGATGAATACTACAAAAACCATCATTAAAAATTTGGATATGAAAAAGAATGCCGGGGGACCATTTGTATTTTTGAAGGATTGCCTGGATTCGGCAGGAAATGTTTTAACAGAAAATGGTAACGGAAAATGGATTGAGTATCATGACGATTTTAAGACCCCTTTTGCAGAGGGTATGGTAACTAATGGTTTTGCTAATGGTGAATGGCACGGTAAGCTTAACGATACTGTAAAGTATATATGTAATTACACCAATGGTCAATTAAAAGAAGGAAAAAGTTATAGTATTTCAGGTAAGGAGTACCCTTTTAGTGAAATATTTGTTGCACCTGAATTTAAAGGAGGACTGAACCTGTTTGGTGCATTTTTAGGCAGAACTCTTAGATATCCTACAGATGCGATAAATAAAAAAATACAAGGCAGAGTTCACGTGAGATTTATTGTTGAAAAAGATGGTTCATTATCAGTTATCCGGGTTGTTAAAAGTGTTTATCCAAGTATTGATAATGAAGCATTAAATGCAATTTATAACTCCCCTAACTGGACGCCATGTTACATATATGGTATAATTTCAAGAATTACCTATACTGTACCAATCAGTTTTACACTGGTGCACGATAATTAAATTAACTTAATCTAATCCCAGCGCCTTGCTTGTCCTTGCCCTGGTAGCTTCGCTTAAAACTTCGTCATTGGCTAATGACTGACCGTATGACGGGATCATTTGCTTTAATTTTTGTTGCCAACCGTTGGTTTTGATATGGCTTTTAAAGCAGCGCTCAATGAGGTGTACCATGATAGGCACTGATGTTGACGCGCCCGGCGAAGCGCCAAGCAGTGCCGAAATGCTGCCATCGGCAGATGTTACTACTTCGGTACCAAACTCCAGTACACCACCATGTTTGGCGTCTTTCTTTATAACCTGTACGCGCTGACCGGCTATATCAAGCGTCCAGTCGTTTTGGTTTGCTGTTGGCAGATACTCTTGCAGGGCTTTTAAACGGTCTGTGGGCGATTGTAATACCTGGCTGATGAGGTATTTGGTTAGCGCCATATTATCGCGCCCTACGGCAAGCAGCGGGCCTATGTTATTCAGTTTTATAGAGCAGAACAGATCAAGCAGCGAACCCCTCTTTAAAAAACGGGTAGAGAAGCCGGCATAAGGCCCAAAAAGCAATTCTCTTTTGCCATTGATCATGCGGGTATCCAAATGCGGTACCGACATTGGCGGCGAACCAACCGAAGCCTTACCATAAACTTTAGCCTCATGTCGTTTTATTACATCGGGGTTATTGCACACCAGCCATTGCCCGCTTACCGGGAAACCGCCAAAACCTTTACTTTCGGCAATGCCCGATTTTTGAAGCAGCGGCAAAGCGCCACCACCCGCACCAACAAAAACAAATTTTGCGTTAAGTTTTCTTTTTTGCCCGTTTGTTTTGTCTTTTACGGTTACCAGCCAGCTGCCATCCTGATTGCGTTTAAGGTTCCTTACATCATGATTGAGGTGCAGGCTAACGCCTTGTTTTTGTTTTAACTGATCAAACAGGCTGCTGGTTAAACTGCCAAAATTTACATCGGTACCCATATCCATGAATGTGGCCGATACCTTTTCGTTCTCATCGCGCCCCTCCATTACCAGGGGTATCCATTTTTGGATCTGTGTACGATCTTCTGAGTACTCCATCCCTTTAAAAAAGTGATGTTTGGTAAGGGCCTGCTGGCGCTTTTTTAGGTAATTTACATTTTCGGGCCCCCAAACAAAGCTCATGTGCGGTACTTTGCGAATAAAGCTTTGTGGCGATGGGATATATTTTTGCTCGATAAGATAAGTCCAAAACTCTTTGGTGGTTTCAAACTGTTCGGCAATTTTTATGGCTTTTTTTATTTCAACAGTGCCATCAGGAAGTTCGGGGGTATAATTTAGTTCGCAAAAAGCGGAGTGGCCTGTACCTGCATTGTTCATGGCGGCCGAACTTTCTGAGGCTATAACATCAAGTCGTTCAAAAATTTCAATGGTTAAATCGGGTTGAAGCTCTTTAAGCATTACTCCCAGTGTAGCGCTCATGATACCAGCACCTATTAAAACTACATCAACCGTTGTTCCTGAAACTTTATCGCTTTTAGTCATCTTAGTATAATACCTGTAAAGGTATGTTTCAAATTAAATTATACCAGGTATAACCTGATTTTTGCAAAATTGTTATGCTGATTAAGTCCTGCCGGCTTGTTTAATTGCAGGGTAAAATTAAATCAGACAATTTTAAGGAATTTTTAGAGAAAAGCCGTCTTTTCCTGTCCGTTAAATGCAATAAAAACCATGTTTAAATTTAGATAGCCATGATTTTGCTAATAACGGATGATGAAATGTAATTTATGGTGCGATAACACAAAAAGCTTTAAATACTGTATACTGTATATAGAATAAAATATAGTATAAGTGTAATATGAGTGTGTTAAAATTAAATTCCTGCTTTTGTGTTTTAATCATAGCGTTATGTGCCTGTGGTAATTCCAAATCAAAGCCCGTATCAAATGATATTTCAAAAACCACGGTGCAGGTAGCCGGTAAAAAAGATAGTGTGATCAATAACCCGCAAAAAAACTATGGTACAGCTACCGTTGCCGATCCCTGTGTAAAATGCCTGTTACAGGTGATACAGACCAGTAAAAGCTACAAAGAAAAAACCGCATCAGTCTTACCCCAAAATATAACTTATACAGTTAACTGGATCAGGGCATCTGCACCGGCCGAACCTGCAAACAACAGTAAAGTAACTAATGGATTAAAAGTTGATGTAAGGCAAAATGAGGATGGTGAAGAAAAAAAGTTGTGCGCATATGTTTACAACAACGAAAACGGCTCCATGTATTTACTCAATAACGAAAATAAATACCAGCAGGAAGTATCGAGCGTAACACCAGCCATCCTTAAAAAGATCAGGAACAGTTGCTATTGGGGTGTAGCGTCGGGGAAGTGAGTTGCGTGTTGCGTGTTGCGTGTTGCGTGTTGCGTGTTGCGTGTTGCGTGTAAAATGACAAACAATTTAGTCAAAAAAATCAAAGCAATCAAACAAATCACCCTAATCAACGGTCAAGAATCATGGTAATCCTTTAATCGTGCGAATCAAGGTTCAGACAAAATCAACGAAATCACATCAATCACTTCAATCAACGGTCAAAATCCTGATAATCCTTTAATCCCATAAATCCAGGTTCAGACAAATGGTTCAGACAAAAATCAGCGAAATCGCACCAATCACCTAAATCAACGGTCAAAAAAATAGCGATGAGTTTAAACCCATCGCTATACAAGTATTTTAAATGCTGCCTGCCTGGCAGCAACTGCTTACTATGTAGTATAACCCAGTATTTTAAGCACCTGCTTGCTGTTCTGTTCTTCGCCAAACACCTCAAAGTTAAATGTTTCATCGCGATTGCGGCGGATGATCACATGCTTTGGCGATGGCAGCAGGCAATGATGTATACCACCATAACCGCTTAATACTTCCTGATAGGCTCCAGTATTAAAAAAGCCCAGGTATTGTACCTTACGGGTTTTGGGCATAAATACGCTGTTCATGTGGGCTTCCTGGTTGTAATAATCCTGCCCGTCGCAGGTAATACCACCCAGATTTACGCGCTCATATTCAGAATCCCAGTTGTTAACCGGTAACAGGATATATTTTTGGTTCAAAGCCCAAACATCGGGTAGGTTAGTGATGAATGATCCGTCAAGCATTAACCATCTTTCGCGGTCGTTTTGTTGCTTGCGGCCCAAAACTTTGTATAAAATACCTGATGCTTCGGCAACAGTGTATTTGCCAAACTCGGTAATGATATCCGGTTCAATGGTATCATGCTCGGCACAGATCTCTTTGATCCGGCTCACGATCTCATTGATCATGTATTCATAATCAAAATCAAAAACCAGTGAGTCTTTAAATGGCATACCGCCACCAATATCAAGCGTATCAAGGGCTGGGTTAACCTTTTTAAATTTGCAATAAAGCGTTACGTATTTTTCCAGCTCGTTCCAGTAGTATGGAGTATCAGATATACCAGAGTTGATAAAGAAATGTAACAGCTTAACCTGAAAATTAGGGTTATCCTCTATCTTATTATGATAAAAGTCGATCACATCTTCCATACGCACACCTAAACGCGAGGTATAGAATTGTGAGTCAGGCTGCTCTTCAGCGGCTATACGGATACCCAGGTTACATGGAGTATCCATCTCGATCTCATCGTCGTACAGGTTAAACTCTTCCTTATTATCCAATACCGGGATGATGTTTTTAAAGCCATCATGCAGCATATCAATAATATATGTTTTGTACTGGAAGGTTTTAAAACCGTTGCATATTACGGTAATATCCTTGTTAACCGCGCCTTTTTTCTCCAGGGCATCAATCATCGGCATATCAAAGGCTGATGACGTTTCCAGGTGAATCTCGTTTTTAAGCGCTTCTTCAACAATGTGCCTAAAGTGCGAGCTCTTGGTGCAATAACAATATTTATAACTACCGCGATAATTATTCTTAACAATAGCCTGCTGAAATAACAGCTTAGCCTGCTGTATTTTTTTAGTTATCATGGGCAGATAAGTGAAGCGCAGGGGAGTGCCATACGTTTCAATCATCTCCATTAAATTAAGGTCCTGAAAATATAGTTCATCGTCGATGATCTCAAAACCATCCTGCGGAAAACCTACACTTAGATCAAGAAATTCCTGGTAACTTTGCATTTATTAAAATTTTGGCAAAAATGTAATTTTTAAACGGAATTAACGGCCAAATGTCAGCATAAAATTTATGGTCTGAATGTAATTTATTTGTATCAGGTTTGTGAGGTGGTTTGCGGGGTTCGGGAGGATGGGTAAAAGCTGGGTGAAATGCTAATTATGTAGATATGTGGTGCGGGGATAATAGCGACCACGGGCTGGAAGGGGTTAATCAGTTAAGAATTTTAAAATATATAAATAGTATATTTATTTCACCTAAGCATTTATTATGAATACTGTCAATATTTCAGTTCCTGCACCAAATTTTGATTTTGATGTAGTTGCTCAAAAAAAAGCCAAAAACATCATCAATTTGTATATCTATATAGGCAATTTCACAAACCCATATATAAACACAACTGAGAAAATTATACAAGACATAAAAAGCGATTTTTATTATCTAAAGGAGCTGAGATTGAAAATTGTTTTTGTTAACGAGATAATTTTAAGTGTAGTTAAAATTAAAAGTGAGCATGAAGATAATGTTGTTAAGTATTCATCTAAGTCAAATAAATTAAGTTCCCATAATCAACTTATACAGGATAGCACTTTAGACTCGTTAAATGAAATGCTGTTTTTTTTATATGGCTTGCTTCGGGATAGTGGATATAATTTGGATACCAATACTTTTTCGAATGAAGAAGTCAGCGATTTAAACTCCAAAATAGATTCCATTCTTCAAAAATTAAATGAAATTCAATTGGGGCAGGAGATCATTTTTGATGATATAGCTGAGTTGAAAAATGATTTTGAATCGTTGAAATCTGATTATATTTCGGGTAAAAAGCGATGGTATCAGAGGGCGGCAGGTATTGTAGTTAGTTATGCAGGTACTAAAGGGGCAGATGAAGTTTATGAGCAGTTAAAGCCATTGCTGCACGATTTTTTTACAAACCACGCTCAATATTTTATTGATAAATTATAATTTCTGTATAATTGAAAACTCAAAGTAAGTGCATCTTACTTTTGGTGATAAGATTATAAATGCAATAAGGCATAATGAAATGTTTATTGGCTATCTACGGTTCGGTGATAACACCGACCATAGGTTGAACTGCTAAAATATCTAATAGTTTAGTATTCATTACCAATTATCAGATTTGTGTGTAGTTTGAGCGAAGAAGTTTTTCAAAGAGGTTACAATGGCTAATGCATTATTATTACACCCTTGTTGAAGTCCTGTATATTGTTTAGTTGCAATTTTTTTTGCTCCCCATGGCGCTTTTGTGATTTCACCATCTTTTATTATGCCGTAACCCTCATTTGTGAAGTCAGATAATTCGTATTTAAACCTTCCATCTTTGAAGTATAATTTGATGGTATAATCAACATTGTGATAGGTGGATGACATTAAAACATTTCCTTTGGATTCAATTGAAAAAACTGATTTTCCAACTATAATTCCAGCCTCTTTATCCTGCATCTGTAATACTGCTTTTGAGTTGTTAAAGGACGTGGCAAACCACTCAATTGCCATTGAGTAAAGTTTTTTAGCATCCATGGTGGTGTCGGTTTTAATCACTCCATCAAATTGAATGGAATWACCACTTATTTCATAGCCTTTGACTTGTGAATAGGAAATTTGGGGAATCGTAAATAAAAAGATAAATAAACTTGAGGCTAAGGCTTTCATAAAGCCAAAGTAAGAAAAATTACTATAAATAAAGCCTCTTAGGTGCAGGAGGATTTAACTTCGAATATTTAGCCAGTGGTCGGTGTTATCACCGTCCTACTTGCGCTCGTTTGCAATGAGTGCTTATTATGGTGAGGCGATTGCATCGCCATAGCGTAAATGTGTGATACCGTGATAATGACGACCATAGGGTGAACATGAAATTCATTCAATTAATATTGAAAACGTAAATTTTAAGCGATATTCAATTTAGATAAATTGAAAACGAAAAATAATAGGGGTTAATTATTTAATAATATAGGTAATATCAGGGCTAATCATCAACGATTGGCCCTTTTTATTATGAAAATCGTGATAATTAAAATAGACTAAACTATTATAAACTGTCATTGTCTTAATTAATAGTTATTCACCTAAAATTAAAGCTTATGATAGTCTTATTAATAATGTTATTTGGAAGTTCTGTTTTGGGTTATTTTATAGCAGATAACACAAGCGAGGGCGAATGTTAATATATCCCTATTTAGGGAATTTAGTAAAATGTGTTGAGAAGGTTAATCATAAACGGTTAACCTTTTTCAGTTATATAGGCTAAAAATACAAGTGATTGATTATCAAGTGTTCGTTAGTGTTCACGGGTGTTCATGGGTGTGGATATGAACGGTATGAACACAGGCCGAATAGTATTTACCTATTTCCCCGCCGGCAAATGCACCTCGGCTATCATGCACCTGGCGCTGCCGCCGCCATTGGTTTCAATGGTATTGATATCGGCATAAACTAACTTGCCGTATTTTTTCAATGTTGCTTTTTGTTCCTCATCCAGCGCCTGGTAAGCGTTTTGCGACATTACGATCAGGTTTTCGCCGGCCAGGTTCTTTACCTCCAGCATGTTGCCTGCAAAGCGGTTCATCTGGTCAAAGGTTATTTCTACAACTTCTTTATGGGTTAACCGCAGCGATTCCAGAACCACCACCTTTTCATGCGGGTTAGGGATGCTGTCTGTACAGACTACCGCGAATCCGCTGCCAATGCACATCAGCACATTGGTATGGTAAATGGCCTTGCCATTGGCGTCGGCTGCTTCAAAGCTGATGGCTTTGTAACCGGCTTGTTCGCAAAACAGGGTCAGCACTTCTTTATCCGTACGTGGCGAAAGGCAGGCATAGGCAATTTTATTCTCCCGGTCGAGCACCATGCTGCCGGTGCCTTCCAAAAATTTGTTCTCTGCCTCAAAACGGCTCAGGTCAATCACATGAGCAACTTTAAAAGTATCCTCCAGTTTGCTGATGATATCTTCCCGGCGCTCCAGTCGGCGGTTTTCGGCCTGCATGGGGTACAGGAACACCGTGCCGTCTGCATGAAACGATACCCAGTTGTTTGGGAAAATAGAATCGGGCGTATGCGGTTGCGCGGTATCATCAACTACAGTAACACTTACACCATTTTCTTTCAATGTTTTTACAAAGCCGTCAAACTCGGCCAGCGCTTTATCCTGAACGGCCTGCTGGTCGGCATCGCGGTTTTGGAAAGCGTTACTGCCTGCAGTTTGTTCATTAAAGCCGAAACTTACCGGCCGTATCATTAATATGCTGTTGGTTGATTGATTCATTTTAGTTCATTTATTTTGTCTGAACCTTGATTAAATTGTCTGAACTTGGATTAAACAGATTGCTTATATTTTTGGGATTTTTATTTGTAAATCAAAGCCTTTGATCCAAAAATCATGGTAATCCTTTAATCGTATAAATCCAGGTTCAGACCACCTTATCCCTTAAAAGTGGCATGCTCATACAATGAAAACCACCGCGGGCCCTGGAAAGTTCGGCCGATGGCATTAAAATTAATGTATTGGTCATGGTTTGCGGGTCAAGCTCGCCGTTCTCAAATTTTTGCAGCAGATCATTCACCCTGATCACGTCAAATCCGTTTTGCTTAAAGGCCTCTACCGTTTTATCATTACGGTCGTAACCTAAAACCACACCCTCCTTTATGGCCAACAGGTTACAGGAATCGGTCCACTGTTCACGGGCATCAAAAGGAAATGTGTTATTGCCCGAGTAGATGAAATTTGTTTTTGTACCGCTTTGCAGGTCATTCTCGCTAATGTCGGCCAACAGGTCCTCAATGCATCCAAACAGTCGCGGCTTTTCACCTTTTTCGAACTGCACAATTTCGGCTCTGTCCTTTTGCTTTTTATCTGCAAACCAGGAAATGGGTTCCTGCTCTTCCAGCGGTGCGTCGGCTACGGCCAATGAGCGCAGCAATACCCAGGTGTCACGTTTTATTTGTGTAAATACGGTATCAATGTGCATATAATCGCGCTTATGCGGAATTTTTACAATAGTTACCTTTTTTACCACATCGTTATCAAACAATAATTTAATAGCCTCGTTGGCACCGCTTATGGAGGTACGCTCGCTACAGCCAATAATTAAATGCTGCGGACTCACCATCATCACATCGCCACCTTCCAGCGTGGTTTTTTCCAGGTTGTCCTCACCGGGCCGTAAAAAATGCTGTGCGGTTTCGGGTATCTCCAGTATGTTATTGCTGTAGGCAGCAAACAGTGGGTGGTTGAAAAATATATACCGCGCCAGCAGGGTTTCGCGGAAACGCGCTTTTTTAGCCGGTTTGTTGAGCAGCATATGGTTATTGACCGCTATACCAATATCCCTCGAAAAAATAAGGTTAGGTATGGGTGCAAATATCATTTCCTCGTTATTTAACGATCCTGATATGAATATCTTGGCCAGCTCTACCGGGTCGGTATTTATCAGTTGCTCCTGCAGGCGGTAGTTGCAGCTTTCAATGGCGCAAACCGAAGCAACGAGTTTTTCACGAATATCTTCCTGCTGTAAAATATCTGCCAGCAGGGTTTGTATTTCAATTACCTGGTTTGATGCATGGAAGCCGGCATTATCGGGTTTAAAAAACGCGCGCTCTTCATCGTTATCTATTTGCTGCAGTTTGCCTTTTATTTTATCGGGATCCAAAAAATAGAGCAATAGTTTTACGTAATGATCATACTCGTTTTTACGCATGGTATCCAGGTGAACTATATCCTCAAACAGCCAGTCCTGGGCTTTTGATGGCACAACTTTACCTAATCCGCTATCCGGGCTGTGGATGAGTAAGGTGCGCAGGCTGCCAATTTCGGATGTTACATCTATTTTAAAATCGTTGTTGGTTAGTATCATAAAAGGATATAAGAAGAGCAAATCTATTCAGAATAATCAATATTTTATTATAGCAAGGTTATTAGCAATTTAATTAATTTTGCCGCATGAATTTTATTATTGATGCGGCCGTAAAAGCAATTAAACATCTGTACCAAACTGATGTTGCATCGGCAGCTATAAGTTTACAGGAAACCCGGAAAGAATTTGAAGGACAAATAACCATAGTAACTTTCCCCTTTACCAAATTTTCGCGCAAAGGGCCTGAGCAAACCGGTAACGAGATAGGGGAATACCTTAAAAACGAATTAAAAGAGGTGACCGCATTTAACGTGATCAAGGGGTTCCTCAATATTTCTATAAGCGACGAATACTGGATAAGCCAGCTATACAACCAGATATTGCCTGACGATTTTGCAGTGGCAAAGCCAAACGGTCAAAAGGTGATGGTTGAATACTCATCGCCCAATACCAATAAACCATTGCACCTGGGGCATATCCGTAATAACCTTTTAGGATACTCGGTAGCACAAATTTTAAGTGCAGCTGGCTATGAGGTGGTAAAAACCAATTTGGTGAACGACCGCGGTATTCATATTTGCAAATCAATGCTGGCCTGGCAAAAGTTTGGCAATGGCGAAACTCCCGAATCATCGGGCTTAAAAGGTGATCATTTGGTAGGTAAATATTACGTGTTGTTTGATAAAGCCTACAAAACCCAGATAGAGGAGCTGAAAGCCGAAGGCCAAAGCGAAGAAGAAGCTAAAAAGAATGCTCCCGTTATAAAAGAGGCCCAGCAAATGCTGCAAAAATGGGAGGCCGGCGATCAGGAAGTGATCGACCTGTGGAAAACCATGAACAGTTGGGTTTATGCTGGTTTTGCTGATACTTATAAACAGTTGGGCGTTAGTTTTGACAAATACTACTACGAATCAAATACTTATCTTTTAGGTAAGGATATTATTGATGAGGGGCTACAAAAAGGTGTTTTCTTTAAAAAACCGGATGGTTCTGTTTGGATAAACCTGACACCCGATGGGCTGGACGAAAAGCTGGTTCTAAGGTCAGATGGTACATCGGTTTACATAACCCAGGATCTGGGTACCGCTCAGCTAAAATATAACGACTTCCACATGGATAAATCCATTTATGTGGTGGGTAATGAGCAGGATTATCACTTTAAAGTGCTGTTCCTGATTTTACGTAAACTGGGTAAAGCCGGTGCCGATGGTTTATTCCATTTATCGTATGGTATGGTCGATCTGCCATCGGGTAAAATGAAATCGCGCGAGGGAACAGTAGTTGATGCCGACGACCTGATGGAAGAAATGGAAACTACCGCCAAGGAGCAAACCGAGGCTATGGGCAAGGTTGAAGCTTTTACAGCGGAGGAGAAATTACAACTTTATCATACCATTGGTATGGGTGCCCTTAAGTATTTCCTTTTAAAGGTTGACCCCAAAAAACGCTTGTTGTTTGATCCTAACGAGTCGGTTGATTTTCAGGGGCACACCGGGCCATTTATTCAATATACCCATGCCCGTATTAAATCGGTATTAAGCCGGGCAGATTATGAGCCTAACTATAACATTGAAATAACAGAGCTTGCCGGTGTTGAGCGCGACCTGATCATTTTGTTAACTCAATTCCCTGAAGTGATCAACACGGCAGCTGCCGAATACAGTCCGGCTGTTATAGCCAATTATGTATATGAACTGGCCAAATCTTACAATAAATTTTACCACGAAAAATCAATTCTGCAGGCAGAGGATGAAATATTAAAGCAGTTCAGACTGCAACTATCGGCATCATCAGCCAAAGTGATCAGCAAAGCCATGAACCTGCTGGGTATTGATGTGCCAGAAAGGATGTAGAGGCCCCCTAACCCCTAAAGGGGGAACTTTTTGATGTGCGGGTTTCAGATGTACAGATATTAAAACAACAAAGCCCGGTTCTTTTTGGAACCGGGCTTTGTTGTTTTTGAAATAAGATTTTCAAAAGTTCCCCCTTTAGGGGGTTAGGGGGCTTCTTATCTCCAATGTCCTCTGTGCCATGCGTAGCCACGACGAACCGGATGCCAGTATCCCTGTACATAAACACGGCCAGGACGCGGACGGGCATAATAGCCGTTTACATAAACATATCTATCTCCACGCCAGGCCCATTCGCCGGGTACCCAATAGGCACCGGAATACGGAGCAACCGGGCGTACGTATACAGGTTCGGCAGGACGTTCGGCAACATAATAATCAGCAGCGCATGATGTGAATAAGGTGCCTGTTAAGGCCAGTAATAATCCTATTTTCGCTATCTTTTTCATCTGTAAAATGTTTATTTTATTAAATACTTACAGAAAATTTGACAGCGACCAACTTAAAAAGTTTAATTATTTACGGAGAAATTTATCGGCTACCACATGTTCCTTACTACCTGGAGTGTACTTATAAAAACCACTTCCTGATTTTACCCCACGATGCCCGGCGGTTACCATATTTACCAGTAAAGGGCATGGGGCATATTTTTGATTGCCGAAGCCATCATACAATACTTTTAAAATAGCGAGGCAAACATCAAGGCCAATAAAATCGGCAAGTTGAAGCGGACCCATCGGGTGAGCCATGCCCAGTTTCATCACTGTATCAATTTCCTCAACACCGGCAACACCTTCATATAAGGTATAAATAGCCTCGTTTATCATGGGCATTAAAATGCGGTTGGCCACAAAACCCGGGTAGTCATTCACTTCAACAGGGTCTTTTTCTAATGTTTTAGCCAGTTGCATAATGGCGTTGGTAACTTCATTAGTAGTGGCATAACCTCTTATTACCTCCACCAGTTTCATTACCGGTACAGGGTTCATAAAGTGCATACCAATCACATTACCCGGATTTTTTGTTACCGCGGCAATTTGCGTAATAGATATAGACGATGTATTAGAAGCCAGGATAACATCATCGCTGCAAATATTGCTGAGCTGTTTAAATAGTTTAAGCTTGATCTCATGGTTCTCGGTAGCAGCTTCAATCACCAGATCGGCACCGGCTGCGCCCTGTTGCAAGTCGGTAAAAGTTTTAATGCGGTCCAGGGTAGTGGTTTTTACATAGTCATCAATAATGCCTTTTTTTACCTGCCTGTCCAGGTTATTAGTAATGGTTTGTATAGCGTTACTTAGCGCGCCGGTATCAATATCAACCAATGATACTTCAAAGCCATGTTGTGCAAAGGTATGAGCTATGCCGTTACCCATAGTGCCAGAACCAATTACGGTAATATTTTTCATGATGATCAGGTTATGTAAATGCTTAAAATCAATAAGTTAAAGTGGAGCAAATTATTTATTTGGAAAAATACCTTTGTACTATAATGTAATAAAAGCGCCAGCCTCAATTATTGTTTTTTTGTTGAGGTTTTCATAAGTGGGTACATGCCCCAGTTCATTCACACTTGCGTAATTAAGAATAAAGGTTTTTGAATAAATATCCTTATCGCCATTAAATACAATACCCATTACCGGTATATTATATTTTTTAAGCGCATGAAGCGATAATAAAGTATGGTTGATGCTGCCCAGGTAGTTTTGCGATACCAGGATCACTTTAGCATTTAACTGCTTGATCACATCTATCATTAAAAAATTATCATTTAAAGGTACCATAAGACCGCCTGCCCCTTCAATTATTAATTGGTTATCGGTTTTTGGAGGAATAATATTTTGAATATCGATAACTATTTTATCAATGGCTGCCGATTTATGGGGCGAATAAGGTTGTGTTAAGCGATAAGCTTCAGGATAAAAACGCGAAACATCGTTTGATACCAGGCTTTGTACTTTGAGGGTATCGCTATCATCCAGATCGCCGGCCTGCACGGGTTTCCAGTAATCGGCCTTTAATTTCTCTGTTATAATGGCCGAAACAACTGTTTTGCCGATCCCGGTACCAATACCGGTAATAAAAATAGGCGGTTTAGGCATTTATAAACTTGTTAATAGTATCAGTAAGTAAGGTTAAATCATCGGTTGTATTAAATGCGTGCAGGCATATCCGTATCCTTTCAGTTCCTGCTGCAACAGTAGGGCTAAGTATAGCCCTTACATCTAACCCGGCATGTTGCAAAATGTTTGCAATTTCACGAGCTTTATCATTACTTTTTAGTACGATGCATTGAATGGCGCTATTGCTGTTAAGTAAGGGGAAAGCATCATTTGTTTGGATCTGATTTTTAAACAAATCAATATTGTTTTTTAGGCTGATGATTTCCTGGCCGGCATTATATAATAACTGGTAAGCCATTTTTACAGCTGCCAGTTGGTGAAAGGGCGAGGCAGTAGTATAAACAAAGGAGCGGGCAAAATTTATAAGGTATTCCCTTAACATATTACTGCCCAATACAATGGCCCCATGACAACCCAGTGCTTTGCCAAAAGTTACCACCAATGCAAATACCCTGTTTTGTAAGCCCAGTTCATTCACTAATCCTAATGGGTAAAGCCCTACAGCGTGTGCCTCATCAACAATTAAATGCGCGTCATACTTTTCGGTAAGGTTTAGTATTTCCAATAGCGGGGGCGTATCGCCATCCATAGAATAAACGCTTTCAATAACTACATAGCAATTGCCCTTAGCCTGCTTTAGCTTAGCCTCCAGGCTATCCGGATCATTATGATTGAAACTATAGCGGTTGGCATAACTTAATCGTGCTCCGTCAATGGCAGAGGCATGTATCAGTTCGTCAAGTATAATGGTATCGCCGCGTTGGGCCAGTGAGGAGAGTAAACCCAGATTGGCATCATAACCTGAGTTAAAAAGCAAGCCAGCTTCATACTGATGAAATGCGGCTATCTCTTTTTCCAGGTCTTCGGCATAAGTTATATTACCTGATAAAAGTCTTGAACCGGTAGAACCGTTTAAAGCGGAAGGATATTTTTGAACCTCAGTTTCAATGTTTTGCTTTAAAACAGATGACCTGGCAAACCCAAGGTAATCATTTGAGCAAAAATCAATAAGATCGTTTTCAGGCTTTAAAGTTCTGTACGTACCAGACGACTGCCTTTCATCAAGTTTGTTTTTAAGATATATTTGGGCCGGTGTCAATGCGAATGATTTGTGCAAAAATATAAAAAGCGGCCATAAGCCGCTTTTTATTATCAATTAATTTTGCGAGCCGCCTCCGCCGCCGCCTTGTCTCATTCTGTCCATTCTTTCCTTCATCCATGCATCATAAGCAGTTGCCTGTTCTGGTGTTAAAATGGCTTTAACTTTATCATTAGTGGCTTTCATGATAGGCATTCTTGCGCTTCTCATAGCATCCCTGTCGCCATTGGCAGCTGTTCTTACGCTATCCATTTTGGTAGCCTGATCTTTATAGATGGCAGTAATTTTAGTAGTCTGATCATCAGTCAGCTTAAGCTGAGTCTGTAATCCTTTGGCCATTTCTTCCGGGCTTCTTCTATTACCGCCCTGGGCATGGCTCGCTGCTGCAATCCCCATCAGGAAACAGCACATCAACAAAATTTTTTTCATAGCTTTTTTTAATTTACGTTTTAATAATCTTATGATAAAGATATACCGTAAAGGTTTAAATAAGCTGATGTAACTTAATTGTTGCTTTGCTGTAAGTTTGATATAGAGCGCTGCATTTGTGCCATCATATTGGTGAGGCTTTCCATAGTTGGCTCAGGTGTAGGTTGTGGTAATTGTGTTGATATAAAGCCTTTTGCCTTCCATATTTCTAACACATCCTCACCGTTTATTTCATAGGGTTCATATACCGGATTGTCAGATACCAGCTTTAACTTTTTGCTCTCTTTAAATTTGTTACCTATACGTTTATATACCACGCCATCATTTTTGGATATCACCACGTAGGTTTCGCCGGTTTTAATATCGCCCCAGTTCTCCAGGTATTCGCCTATGATGATATCGCCTGATGATATAGGCAGCATGGAATCTCCTTTTATTTCAAATGCCCTGTAGGTGCCTTGTTTAAACATGGGCAAATAAAACTTAGGCAGTTTTGATACATATTCCGGATCGGCGTAGCCGTTTAAGTAACCGGCGCTGGCCTTAAGCGGTACCATTTCAATATTTTCATTATCCTCTTTATCAACAGAAATGCTCAGTATGCGCAGGTTAGCCGGATTGCCTTTGGGCTTAGGTGCCCATTTTTCATTGATGGTTTCATTTATAAAGTCATCAATAGTAATGTCAAAAAATATTGCTAACGTTTTTAGTAGTTCATATTTTGGTTCGGCTCTTTCCTCTTCGTATGCACCTACTAATGAGCGTTTTATACCTAATTGGTCGGCAAATTGCTGCTGGGTTAAACCCTTCTTTTTGCGGAGAAACTTAATATTTTGTGAAATTATTGACATAAAATTTGCATTTGCTAAAATTATTAGTAATTTTATGCTCATAAAGTTAGTAATAATTATTTGTTCACCAAATTTTTTATCATAAAATGAAACGTTTTGTATATATCATCACCGACAGAAACAGGAAAAACTTACACGTTGGCTTATGTTCAGATCTTGTAAAAACATTACAATTTTACAGCGATATGCCTACTTTGTTTTTTGATAGCGCGCAGCAGCTTAACCGTTTGGTTTATTTTGAAGAGATAAACACCGAAGAGCAGGCTATGGAACGTTTTAAAGTGGTGAGCACTTTTACACGCCCCCAAAAAGAAAAAATGATCAGACCTGTTAATCCTGACTGGATTGATCTGACCATTGGTTTAAAGTATGAAAGCGGTTTACGTGTAAGGCCCCAATTGCGCCCATCTGTAAACGCTAACAGAAGACCGGTTACTTTTTAATGAATTTTAACGCGCCTGAGTTCATGCAGTATCTTTTACCGCCACGGTCGGCGGGGCCATCGTCAAAAACATGACCCAGGTGTAAACCGGTACTTTTTTCAATAACTTCATCGCGGCTCATGCCGTAGCTGTTATCATGTACTATAGCAACTTTTTTGGGGTCAACGGCTTTAACAAAGCTTGGCCAACCTGTACCGCTGTCAAACTTATCATCCGAGCTAAACAGTACTTCGCCGGTGGCGGCGCTTACATAAACGCCCTTTTCGTGGTTGTTCCAATAGTCGTTTTTATACGGCGGTTCAGTCCCACTCTCAACCATGATGTGATACTGATTTGGTGTCAGTATTTTTTGCCACTCGGCCGCGGGTTTACTCAGCTTTCTTTTGGCATCCTGTCCGTTACTGTTCTGACAGCCAAAGGCAGTCAAAACACATAATATTACTACAGCAAAAATTGATCTTTTCATTTTAATTTAATTAAGCAATCATAAAATTTGCATGGGGCATTGTAGCACCATGGTTACGGATCTTTAGTCGTAAAATACGGCTAACCCTTACAAGTTTATTATACTTAAAATACGTAATATTATTTTCAACGGATTGTCATTCCAGGGTATTTATATTTTATTATATGGATTTGACCTTGGGCATCAAAACTCTATTTACAATGTGCAGCATACCGTTACTTTGTTCCACATCAAACCGGTTAATTATACTTTTACCACCGTTGTCGTCTTCCAGTACAATATTACGGTTGGAATCAATTTTAGCGGTAAGCTTGCTACCGCCCAGTGTGGTAAAAGTAGCCAGTCCTTTATGCCCGTTTATTTGTTTCTCAATATCTTTTGCTTTTAGCTTGCCTGCAATGGCATGATAAGTAAGTATGCCGGTAAGTTCCCAAACATGGTTTGGCTTTGCAAGGGAATCGACTATATCAGTGGGTAGTGCTTCAAATGCCTGGTTAGCCGGGGCAAATATGGTAATAGGCCCCTTACTTTTATAAGTTTCTATTAAGTTGGAGCTTTTGATGAAATTATAAAATATTGAAAGATCTTTTGATAATGCAATATTTTGAACAATGTCATTTGCAGGCAGCATACCATCACCAGCAGTAGTTTTTAGTATACCGATTGCCCCGGTGTTAGCAGTTATATTGCTGGTTTGGGCAAACACGGTGATGCCATAAATAAAGGCAAGGCCGAGCAGTAATAATTTTTTCATACCTGGTTGGTTATATTGATCATGTAAATAACTGTTTTTATCAATTTAGGTTTTAAATAAAAAAGCGGCTATGTGCCGCTTTTTTATTTTTATCTTTTGCTATACCTACCATCCAGGAGTAAAGCCTAAACCAAATAATGGTTTAGTTACATCGCTGCGGTTAAACGGAACAGCTAAATAAGGCTCCAATACAAATGCACCAAAAACGTTAATTCTTAATGATATACCCGCGCTTAACGCCGGAACTCTGCCATATAAAGGTTGTGTAACCGGTTGCCCGTTAACAATTTGCTGCGTGCCATCATCATTAAGTACAGGTGTTTGGCCTATTACCGGTGGATTTTTTTGGAAATATATATGATCGCCCGCGTTCCAGGCTAAGCCTGCGTCAAAAAATAAGTTAAGATCAGTAAACAAAAACTTTGATTTTATCTGGGCCAGCTTCTCGGGACCGGTAAATGGCAGGCGCACCTCAAAGTTAAACACAGCTATACGGCTGCCCGACAGTTGGTCAATACTAAAACCGTTGCTTGATGTTTTACCATTGTTGTAAAAAGTTTGCCCTTCATAGCCGCGTATATAAAACGGATAACCTACATATAAAGGATATAACCCGCTGGCATCGCCACCCAACCTGCCATAACCATACAGCCTGGCAGCAAAGGTAACCGGTTCAACACGCACATATTTTCTGAGATCAATAGTAGGAGCAAAAAAGCGGTATGTGCCAAAATTATATTCTGCTTCCAGCCTGTACCTGAAGCCATTAAGCGGAGCTGTAACTCCAAAAAAGGAGTTGTCACCAATCAACGCTGTTGAAACCTGGAAAAGGGAATACGATCTTAAATTAGTACCGATCAGGTTGCCTTCTTCATTATTTGCGATCTTTTTCCGGTCTGATGATAAATAGGTTGTGCTGATACTTTTACTGTTATCGGCATTCACAACGGTATCAAGCTTGTAGAAATCACTGTAGCGATCAACCCGGTATGAGTTATAGGATGCACCTGCACCAACTTCAAAACGTGTGGTTTTTGAAATAGGATAGGAGGTGAATACCCTGGCAGCGTCTTCAAAATTCCGGATGATATCAATATTATCTGATAATACGGTTTGGTTTTTACCACCTACACTTTGTGTTGGGAAAGTTCTTGTTTGCAAGCCAAACTGGTAGGGGATGTGCGATACCCCAAACCCAAGGTTCCACCGGCCGGTTTGATTTACATAGGTTATAGCAGCGCCCGAATCATAGATCTGCCCGTTAACCGAGGCGGCCGCGAAGATCTGGTTACGCCCCAGTATATCGCTAAATACACCTTGTACGCCGCTTGATAAGCTTGTGCCGTAAAAATTGCTTACACCTATGCCAATACCGCTGCCTGCCAGGTAATCAAGCTTAAACTTTGATTTATATGGAATACTGGTAACCGAATCGGTGGGTATTTTTTTATAAGCAAGGTAATTATTCAGGTTGGAGTTAATCAGATCCACACCTACTGCGCGCGAGGGTGGCAGCATGGCGGCGCTGAAGTTTACATCGGTAGCTTGTAAGGTTAGTGGTTTAAACTCCGATGCCTTAGCATTATACAGTGCATATTTTTGAGCGCGGTAGTACGAATAAACAACATCGTCATTATTAGAGATACTTAAGGCAGGCGAATACTCGGTTATGCCGCATATTCCGGTAAACAGATCGGTCATTTGTTCAATTTTTCCGCTGCTGAGGGTATAACGGTACAGGTTACGGAACCCATCGCGGTTTGACAAAAAGTAGACCTGCGTACCATCTGCCGAGTATTGCGGGTTTAAGTTATTTGCTCCGTTAAATATTTTTATATCGGTAATTTTTCCGGTTGCAATATCAAGTTCGGCCAGGTTAAAAGGAATATCCTGCTCTAAGGATTGATCGTAGGTTGTTCTGTCGCTCGAAAAAATGATCTTTTTTCCATCCCTTGAATAGCTTGGCTGGTAATCAGAATATTTATCATTGGTAAGCTGGGTTATTTTTTTACTGTCGAAATTATAGGAATACAGATCGCCCTGTCCTTCGGATAATCCCTGGAAAACAATATCCTTGCCGTTTGGCGACCACGACAGGTTACTGAATTGCTGGGCCTTTTCCATCGAAACATCATCCAGCGTACGCCCACTGGCCACATCAACCACGATCATACGGTTGCGCCCCTTACTAAACACACTGAAAGCAAAACGCTTACCATCTGGCGACCATGTACCTGCCGACTCGATGAAGTTAAACTCATCAATATGCGTGTTTGATACCTTGCTCGTGAGCTTTCGCAGTATAACCCCGGTTTTTGCATCGGCCAGGTAAAGATCAATGGAAAACAAACTTTTGGCTGATAAAAATGCCACATATTTGCCATCTGGGCTTACCGCGGGAGCAACCACCAGGTCGCCGCCGGTTTTACTATCAACCAGTTTAAAGCCTACAGGTTTTTGAACTGTATCTTTTAAATAGGGTTTGTAGGTGTTTTCTATGGAGTTTTTCCAAAGGCGCGACAGTGTTTTATCATCATAGCCAAAGGTGCGCCTTATGCCATATTCCAGGCCGTAGCGGGCGGTATTTTTAAAGAAAGGGACAATCACCGTATCGCCATAGGTTGACCCTAAGAACGACCAGAAAGCTTCGCCGTAACGGTAAGGGAAGTATTTACTACTTTCGGTGAGGTCGCGCACCGTTGGGATATCATGATTTAAATAGGCATCACGCATCCACATGGCCGTATACGAATCCTTTTTACCTAATGAAAGGTACTCGGCCATACCCTCAATCATCCATAAAGGGATGTTATTGATGTTCTCGAAACTTTCAGAGTCGCCACCCTGCAGTGCACGGTATTGAAAAGCGTGCACCAACTCGTGCCCAATAACATGCCGCGTGGTTTGGTTGGTTTCCATTACCGGCATTACTACCCGGTTTTTCAGGCCTTCAGTAACACCGCCTGTACCTACACCAATTTCGCCATCAATAGCGGTGGTTTGCTGAAAATCAGGGTGGTTAGCGTATAGAATGATAGGATTGGCTGTTTTAAAGGTGTCCCTGAATATTTGCTGATGCAGGGTATACCACAATTCACTCTCCTGCGCAAAGCGCTTAACCATACTATCATTTTTTAAATAATAGTAAATTTCAAAGTGAGGGGTTTTATAAACATTAAACTTAAGATTTTTATAGCGTACCTTATTTTGACCGAAATACTGTGCCCTGGCACCGGTACTTATCAATAGTGAGCCAATAAAGCAGATCAGTATAAGGCTGAACTTTTTAGCTTTATTTGATAAGAGGTAGTGTTTATTCATAATTTAACTAAAATAGATATGGCTAATTTAATGAAATAGGATCTTATTGAAACAAATTACTATTAATTACTGGTTAAGCAAACCGGCAGACCATATAGCCTACCGGTTTATATTAAGTGTACACCATGAATACTGTACCCCTTATTGATTTGGCGGAGTATTTTCAGGGTTTTCTGGTGGTGTTGTTGGTGCCGGTACAGGTAATACGCCGGTTGTATCAATAGGGTTGCTTGTACTATCAGTTGATGTGGTATCGGCAACTATCCTTGGCGAAGGGCAATTATATTGTTTAGTTATTTTAACCCATGGTTTTGGGAATGCACCATAGGTATACCCTGATTTAGGATCGGCATAAACTTTTTCCATAAAGCGGCCAAATATCGGCAGGGCGGTGTGTGACCCTTCGCCGGTTTCTGATGTGGTGAAGTGAACACTGCGGTCATCGGCACCTACCCAGATACCCGTAACCAGGTCTTTGGTGATACCCATGTACCAGCCATCCACATAATCAGATGATGTGCCGGTTTTACCACCAATCTGGTTGTCTTTTTTCCACAGGCCGGGATATTCCCATAATGCCTGTGAGGTGCCTCCGGGTTCTTCCATACCACCACGAAACATATAAAGCATCAGCCAGGCAGTTTCCGGGCTTATTACCCGTTCTGATTTTAATGTAAATTCTTTTACAACGTTACCATCCTGATCAACTACTTTAGTTACCAGCAGAGGATCTAATTTTTCGCCCTTATTTAAAAAAGTGCTGTAGGCCCTTACCATTTCAAAAACCGAAACATCATTGGAGCCCAGGGATACGGATGGCACCGATTTTAAAGGGCTTTCAATACCGCATTTATGCGCATACTCCACAATTTTATCCCAGCCTACCTTCTCTGTTAACTGCGCGGTTATGGAGTTAACTGATTTTCCCATGGCCCAGCGTAATGACATTTCCTGGTATGAAAAATGGAAATCGGCATTGTTGGGTTGCCAAACTTCGTCTTTGCCATTATCCTTGTATTTAATAGTTACAGGCTTATCGGTAAACTTATCGCAAGGTGTAAAGCCATTATCCAAAGCGGTTAAATAAGCAAATGGTTTAAAAGTTGAACCTGCTTGCCTGCGCGATTGGTTTACGTGGTCGTAATTAAAAAAGCGATGGTCAATACCGCCTATCCAAACCTTTATTTTACCTGTTGACGGCTCCAGGGTCATCATACCGGTGTTTAAAATATGAGCATAATATTTAATAGAGTCAATAGTTGAAAAAGTGGTATCCTGTTCGCCCTTCCAGGTAAAAACGGTCATCCGCTTTTTCTGTTTAAAGTATTGCTGTATCTGGGTGGTATCGCCTTTATATTTCTTATCGAGCAGTTTATATATAGGCAGCCTTTGTTCATTTTTTAATAAGAAATCTTTGATCTCCACACCTTTTGAATCGCGCCAGGGATTTTTATTGCCCCAAAGATTGTTGAAGCGTTTTTGCAGCATCTTCATTTTCTCGGCAACGGCCTCTTCCGCATATTGCTGCATACGCGAATCAATGGTAGTATAAATTTTAAGGCCGTCCTCGTACAGGTTATAGTCATTTTCCTTGCACCATTTATCCAGCCATTTTTCAACAGCCCGGCGTATATATGAGTCACCATGTGAATCTTCCTCTACATAACTCAGATTAAGCTTTATAGGTGATCTGACGCTGGTATCATACCCTGCTTTGGTAAGGAATTTATATTTTTCCATCTGTCCTAAAACCGTATTACGACGTTCAAGCGCGCGTTCAGGATTTTTAATTGGGCTATAGCTTGATGTGGCCTTGAGCATCCCGATGAGCAATGCAGCTTCGGCTGGGCTCACTTTATCGGGTGTTTTATTAAAATACTTTAACGAGGCGGTTTTAATACCAAAGGAGTTATTGCCAAACGGTACGGTATTAAAGTACAGGGTAAGTATTTGCTGTTTACTGTAAACATGCTCAATTTTAAAGGCAGTAAGCCACTCTTTAAACTTGTAAACTATGGTACGGATCAATGGAACACGCTTTATGATTCCCTGCGACTTTCTTTTACGCGTTTCGAACAGATTTTTTGCCAGCTGTTGGGTAATGGTACTTCCGCCGCGGCGTTCGCCTTTGGCGGTAGAGAGCATGCTGGTAAAAAAGGAATAAAAATCAACTCCGTGATGTTTGTAAAAGCGTACATCTTCGGTTGCAATAAGTGCATTTACAAGGTTTGGGGATATGTTTTTTAACTCAACCGGCGACCGGTTCTCTTTATAGTATTGGCCTATCAGTTTACCATCGGCAGTATAAACCTCTGAACCAACCGACATGATAGGGTTTTTAATATCCTGCATGTCAGGAGAGTAGCCTGAAAGCCACAGGAAGTTAAGTTCGATAGAACAGAAAAAGATAATAACGAAGTAAATAAATATGGCGAAATATCTCAGAAATCGGTTTCGTATACGTCTGAACATTGGGTAAAGATGTAAAATTATGACGCTAAATCATAGCCTCAAACAAATATTAATATGAGCAGTTTAATAAAAGCTACGGATATGCTCACCACCAACCAAATTATGAAGCATAAGGTATTAAAACCTTTTATTACCTTATAAAAAACTCATCCTCAAATCAGGATGAGTATTGGTGTGTTAATATCCGGCTTTTAAATTAAACGGCATCATTATAAACGCAATTTTAACATCTAAATTTTAAGTTAACAAAGTGTAACAAGATTTTTTTAATATGAGTAACATGATCAGCAAATTCAGGGTAAACGATGGTAAAACTTTCTCGCTTAAAGATTTTGATCCAGGCTATGCTGATGGCTTTAAAAAAAGTGATGCTAAAAAGGTTTTAACGGGTTTAATTGAACAAACTTTTGACCTGCAAACGGAGCTTTACGCCGCCAACAGGTATGCTTTGCTTATTATTTTCCAGGCTATGGATGCTGCCGGTAAAGATAGTGCTATAGCACATACCTTTTCGGGTTTAAACCCGCAGGGTTGCCAGGTATACAGCTTTAAACAACCCAGTTCTGAAGAATACAAACATGATTTTTTATGGCGTCACTACCGGTCACTCCCTGAACGGGGTCGTATTGGCATCCACAACCGTTCGCATTATGAAAACGTGCTGATAACCAAAGTACATCCGGAGCTTGTGCTAAAAGAGAATTTACCAGGCATTGATGCCGTTAAGCATATAGACCATCAGTTTTGGAACAAACGCTATGAAAGTATCCGTTCGTTTGAAGATCATCTTACCAGCGATGGAACAGTTATCATCAAGTTTTTTCTGCACTTATCAAAGGAGGAACAAAAAGAACGCTTTTTAAAACGGATAGACGATCCTAAAAAGAACTGGAAGTTTTCGGCAGATGATATTGAAGAACGCAAGTACTGGGACGATTATATGGATGCATATGAAAAGGCAATTAAGGAAACCGCTACAAAAAAATGTCCCTGGTACGTGATACCTGCCGACAAAAAATGGTTTACAAGAATAGCCATATCCTCCACTATACTCGAAACCCTGAAGGAACTGAAATTAACATATCCAGCCTTATCAAAAGAAGAAAAGGCAAAACTGGATGAATCAAAAAAGTTGTTGGATGGGGAATAGGTTTACCAAGCTGAGTTATAAAATTGGGAAACCCCAAGGGATGAAATGACATGCAAAAAATGATGCCTATAATATGATGTCATTGCGAGGAACGAAGCAATCTCATTAGGCAGGTCGACCACTTGTATAATGAGATTGCCACGCTACGCTCGCAATGACATATTTGTTAATTGCTGTGCAAAAACACTTTGCTCAGAATGACAAAAGTCTATCGATAATTAAATACCTGAAAATATTGATTGTGCTTTTTCACCAATAAGTGGGATAGGTTTTTGTTCGCCGTTGATGGCACCGATAAAGCCTATTATCCACAGAATTAATAAACCCACTTTAACTACCCAATAAAGCGCATAGCCCAAAGAAAAGCCGCCGGAAAAAAGTGTTGCTGCGAAAATAGCTCCAACAGCATAATAAATAACTATGGAAGCCAGGTGGAACAACAAAGTTTGCCTTAACTGGTAAGTAGATAGTGCAGTTTTATTGTCCTTATACATAGCAAAATAGGCTATAAGCCACCCAAGAATGAAAAAGTAACTGACGATCCCTGCTGTTTTGCCGTCGTCTTTTGATGGAATGTCGTTCATAGCGATAGGTTAATTTAAAATTGGTATTAATTAAATAAAGCTAACGATAATTTATTACCAAATTATTAATTTCTTACTAATTATGCCATCAATTTACCTTAACAAAACTGGCCTCATCAACAAAACTACTTTTGCCGTTACTGATGGCAATAGCCTTAACCGTTGTATTGGCCGAAATATTTACAGGCTGGCTGTAAAGTATTGCGCTTGCCGAAGGTGTTGATCCGTCAAGTGTATAGTATATTTTGGCATCAGCATCAGCACTTTTTATTTGGATGTTGAAGGGTTGTTTGAAAGTTTTTGATGGTGCTATAATGTATGGATTGGCCAAGATGAGGTTATCCGTAATTTTAGAAACAGGTTTTTCAAGATCCTGCGTAAACATTTTGTTGGCCAGCTTACCAGTGAATACTTCAAACTCACCGCCATCGGCAATATCAGTATAGTTGAGGTATAGTTTGTTGTAGGATTTTTTGGTAAGGCTCATGCCCTGCAGGTAGGTATTAGCACGACTTATACCGGCACCAGAGTTAGTGATGGTGAACTTTTTACCATTCTCCAGGTAAATAACAGCCTTATCAAACTGGGGGATGCCAATCTGGAACTCATTTTGGCCCGGAGCAATGTTATAAATACCCAATGAACTCATTACGTACCAGGCCGACATTTGTCCGCAATCTTCATTTCCGGCTAAGCCATCAGGTTTTTCGCTGTATTCCTCGCGTAATATGCGATCAATATAAAACTGGGTCTTATCCGGCGAATCGGTAAAGTTATACAGGTAGGCCATGTGATGGCTTGGCTCATTACCATGCGCATACTGGCCAATAAGTCCGGTAACATCGGGTACGGCATTGCCGCTTAGTTTTGATGTTGTGGTAAACAACTCATCGAGTTTGGCTTCAAATACCTGTTTGCCACCCATCCATGCCATTAAATTTTCCGTATCCTGCGGTACAAAGAAGGCATATTGCCAGGCATTGCCCTCGGTATAGTTGCGGTTTACTTCTGTAGGTTCAAAAGGGGAGATCCAGCCGCCATTAACACGAGCCTGCATAAAACCATTCTGGTTGTTATACGCGTTTTTCCAGTACTGCGCACGCTGAATGTATTCGGTATAATCCTGTGGCTTATCAAGCATTTTGGCCATCTGGGCTATACACCAATCGTCATAAGCATATTCCAGCGTTTTCGAAACGGAAAGGTTTATCGTATCGGCCAGTACTACGCCATGTTTACGGTAATCATCCAAACCAAACTGATCGCGGTTTACAGCTGCTTTCATGGCTGTAAAGGCTTCTGCAGCATCAAAATCACGAATTCCTTTTGCATATGCATCCACAATAACGGGGATAGAATGATTTCCGATCATGGCAAAGGTTTCATTGCTGGCTAATGGCCACATAGGTAATAAACCACCCTGCTCGTACATGGCTAAAAAAGTTTTAATGAAATCAAGAGTCCGTTTTTTATCTATCAGGGTAAGTAGGGGGTGTTCGGCCCTGTAGGTGTCCCACAAAGAAAATACGGTGTAATAATTAAAGCCCTGCGCGGTATGTATTTTTTGATCCAAACCGCGGTACTGACCATCAACATCATTATAAACGTTGGGGGCCAGCATGGTATGGTATAAAGCCGTGTAAAATATAGTTTGCTTAATTTTCGCATAATCAGGAATTACCGGTCTTTTCCCCTTGGGAGCATTAGGAACTGCATTTACCCTCAGGTCTGTTTGTGCCGCCTGGGTAGCCTGCGCTACGGTAGGGGCGCCACCTTCTACCTGGATCTTATTCAGCTCGGTATTCCAGGTTGCTTTTGCGGCTTTCTGTACTTTTTTAAAATCGAAATCCGGTACTTCGGTATCCAGGTTCTTTAAGGCACCTTCGGTGCTTACGGCAGATATTCCTACCTTGGCAATTACTTCGCCGGGGTTGTCAAACTGCAGGTACATTTTAATATTCTCCCCTTCAAGCTTGTTTTTACCTTGTTGCACCTGGTCGTTACTGGCTATGCCATAAGTTTTAAATGGTTTTGAAAATTTGGCATAAAAGTACACCTGCTGGTCTGCCGCCCATGATCCTGATTTTCGGAAACCCCGTATTTCATGATCATTCACTACTTCTATCCATGAATCCAGTACCTCGTCGCGGTGCTGCAGGTCAATAATAATGTTAGCATTTGGGGTCGATGGGAAATTATAACGATGTACGCCAACACGCGTAGTGGCAGTAAGCTCCACACCGATGTTATATTTATCAAGCAGCGTTTTATAATAGCCTGGGGTAGCCTCCTCATTTTTCTTTTTAAAGCCCGACCGGTAATCTGTATTCTTAAACTGGGGTTCGCCGGTGGTTGGCATAAACAATACATCGCAATAATCCAGATCGCCTGTTCCGCTTAAATGGGTGTGCGAAAAACCATAAACCACGGTATCGGTATAATGATAGCCTGAGCAGGCATCCCATCCGGTTAATCGCGTATCAGGACTAAGCTGCACCATACCAAAAGGCACAACAGCGCCCGGATAGGTATGCCCGTGCCCGCCTGTGCCAATAAAAGGATCAACCACCTGGGCGTAATCCTTCTCTTTTTTCTTTTGAACCTTTTGGGCTGATGCAGTTGATGCAATAACTAATAATAAAGTAAGTGCTAAAACATTACGAAGTACAGATTTGATAGCTGGCATATGGATGAATGCTGTTTTATTATATCACGCAAATTAAAACTTAAATATTACAACAAGCAGTAGCAATTTAAGCTAAATAATGTTAAAAACAGTTATTGAGAAAGAGGAAGTGCTATTTCACTCTTGAAAATGGTGTGTTCTTTATAGGTGAAGAAACACACCCCCTGCTACAACGTGGCCCTACGCTCCCCCTCTCAAGAGGGGGACAAAAAAACGCCCCGGCAWTTGCCGGGGCGTTTTTTATCTGATTAGATTAGGCATTTCTTACAGCACCCATTCTTTTTAAAAGTTTCCTGTTTTCCCGGCGATGAACTAACCGGTGAACTATGGCATATATAATTGGCAATATCAATAAAGTGAGTATGGTTGAAGTAACCAAACCACCTATTACCACAATGGCCAGGGGTTTTTGGGTTTCGGAGCCAATACCGGTTGAAACCGCCGCGGGCATTAGACCAATAGCGGCCATCAATGCGGTCATCACTACCGGTCTTACCCTGGAAATAACACCATCTAATATAGCCTGGTTAAGCGGCATATGTTCTTCAATGTTCTTTTTGAAAACCGAGATCAGAATTACCCCATTTTGTATACACACACCGAACAAAGCAATAAAGCCTATCCCTGCCGATATACTGAAGTTTGTACCGGTGATATGTAACGCGAGGATACCCCCAATTAATGCGAATGGTACGTTTAATATTACCAGTGTGGCATCTTTTACATTGCCAAAGGTTACAAACAGTATCAGGAATATCACTAATAAACAAATAGGAACCACATGCGCAAGGGTGTTTGATGCCCTTATCTGGTTTTCGAACTCGCCGGCCCAAACAAATGAATATCCATGATCGAGCTTAACACGGCGGTTAACTTTTTGCTGCGCCTCGGCAATGGTACTTCCCAAATCGCGGCCACGTACCGAGAATTTTACGGCGATGTACCGGGTATTATTATCCCTGTAAATAAAAGCAGGGCCGGTAATGGTTCTGATGGTAGCAATTTCTTTTATGGCAATTTTTGATCCGTTAAGTGTTGGCACCATCAGGTTCTCGATCTTATCCTGTGTATCACGGAATTGTTTCTGATATCTTATCCTGATATCAAACCTGCGTTCGCCTTCATATAGCTCAGTTGCTGCCTTACCACCAATGGCCATTTCAATTACCGAGTTAGCATCAGCAGTTGATACCCCATAAAGCCCCATCTTACGCTGGTCGAGCTCAATCCTAAACTCGGGCTGACCAAGGTTACGTAAAACGCCAAGGTCATCTACCCCTTTTACGGTTTTAAGTATGTTCATCACGCTGTCGGCTTTTGCATCAAGCGTTTGAAAATCGGGCCCGAATATTTTTACAGCTAATGCAGCGTTTACACCTGCAACGGCTTCCTCCACATTGTCACGTATGGGTTGCGAGTAGTTGAAAATAGCACCGGGGATCTTGCTTAGCTGTTTATCCATCTGGTCTATCAATTCATCTTCAGACAAACCGCTTGGCCATTCTTTTTTATTTTTAAGGTCGACCTGGATCTGTACATCAAAAAAGCCTTTCGGGTCGGTACCATCGTTGGTACGGCCTACCTGTGCCAGTGTTTGTTTTACCTCGGGGAACTTAGCCAGTATCTGCATCATTTTTTGGTTGATGCTTTCGGCTTCGGATAAGGAAACACTCATAGGCAGTTCGGCCTCCACCCAAAGGGCGCCTTCATTCAGATCGGGCAGGAACTCAGAACCGAGGAACTTTGCCGAAAAGAAGGTAAGTGCCATGAACGAGACTGCCACAATTAAACTCAGCTTAGGATTACGGTAGGTATAATTAAACATGCGGCGAATGCCGTTCTCAAAAAATATAACTACCGGGTTGTGTTTTTCCCTCACATTTTTACGCAACAGGATACTTGATAACGCAGGTACCAGAGTTAAAGTAAATATCAACGCGCCCAGTAAAGCAAAGCCCAGCGTATAAGCCAGCGGACTAAACATTTTACCCTCTACCTTTTGAAACGCGAAAATTGGGATCAAACAGGTAATGATGATGAGTTTGGAGAAGAAAATGGCTTTACCCATTTCGGCACCTACGTTTTTAAACAGACCCAGTTTGGCCAGTCCGTTAAACTTTTGCATACCTACTTCTTTGGCCTTATGATCAAGTGCCACAAAAATACCTTCAACCATTACCACGGCGCCATCTATAATGATACCAAAATCCACAGCTCCCATCGAGAGCAGGTTGGCGCTCATACCCTTGATACGCATACATATAAAGGCAAATAACAGCGACAACGGGATAATGATAACCACCGTTAAAGTAGTGCGCCAGTCGGCCATGAACAGGAATACGATCACCGTTACCAGTACAATACCTTCCATAAGGTTATGGATCACGGTTTCGGTACAAAAATCCATCAGGTTGGTGCGGTCGTAAAAAGTATCGATCTTAACATCCTTCGGCAAAATATTTTCATTAAGATCCTTAACCTTGTCACGTATGCGGTTTAAAACTTCGGCCGGGTTTTCGCCTTTGCGCATCACAATGATACCCTCCAGTACATCCTTCTGCTTGTCCCGGCTTACCTGACCCAAACGCGGCAAACCGCTTTCCTTTATTTCGGCAATATCTTTAGCCAGTATAGGTACGTTGTTTACATTTTTGATGATGATATTCTGTATCTCTTCAATGTTGTTGATCACACCTATACCCCGAACTACATAAGCCTGGTCATTCTTTTCTATTACATCACCACCTACGTTAATATTGGTTCGGTTTATGGCATTATACACATCGAGCGATGTAAGGCTGTACTTTTGCAGGAGCGTAGGATTTACGCTTACCTCATAAGTTTTTTCTTCGCCACCAAAGCTGTTCACATCGGCAACACCCGGAACTGATTTAAACTGGCGGTCAAGTATCCAGTCCTGTATGGCGGTTAACTCATGAATTGATTTGGTTCGGCTTTTAAGGGTGTACCTGTAAATTTCGCCGGTCGGGCCATAAGGAGGTTCTACTTCGGGCTTTACACCATCAGGCAGGTCGGCATTGCCCAGGCGGCTCAGTACCTGCTGGCGCGCAAAGGCATCGTCAACATCGTCATCAAAAATAATACGCACGTATGATAAACCAAATGCAGAGGTGGTACGCAGGTTAGCCTTTTTTTGTACCGAGTTTAAAACGGTCTCCATAGGGATGGTGATCATTTTTTCGACTTCTTCGGCACTACGTCCCGGCCATTGCGCTATAATGATGATCTGGGTATTGGTTACATCGGGAAATGTTTCAATAGGCGTGTTCATGTAACTCCACACACCGATCACAACAAGCACCAGTGTCATGAAAAACACAAAATAGCGGTGCCTGAGTGAGAAATAGATTATATTTTTAATGAATTTGTTCATTGTAGTATCAGGTATTTAGTATCAAGTAGCAAGTACAGGTATTAAATAGTATTAATTATTAAGCAGTTAGTATCCAGGGTTTGTAATCCGGTACCACTGTCTGGCTCTTGTTTTTACTCTCCTGTTAAAGAATCGTACAATAACAGCTGATTCTTTGAGATCACCCTGTCGCCGGCTTTAAGGCCCGACGAGATATAGGTGGTGTCGGCTACCGTTTTAATGATATTAACCTCTCTCAATTTTAAGTCGCACTTGTCGTTATATACAATTACATAATTCTTGCTGTTATCAAACACCACTGCCTTTGCCGGTACCGATACTGATTGTGCCCTTTCATTGTTGGTGATAATCACATTGGTAAACATTTCTGGCTTCAGCATCATATTTGTATTTGGCAATACGATCTTTATCTTCATCACCTTGTTATCGGGGTCTAAAACCGAGCTAACAGCATCTACCTTACCGGTAAACACTTTGTCAGGATAAGCTACTGTTGTAACTTTGGCTTCATAACCAGTTTTAACTTTGCTAATGTCTGACTCAAATACGTTGGCCCAGATCCACACATCCTTCATGTTTGAAATAGTGAACATGCTGTTATTATTATCCGGACGGATAAAACTGCCTGAGGTAATATTTTTTTCAACGATATAGCCACTTTCGGGCGCTTTGATAACCAGTGTGCCGCCGGCATTGGTATTACCGCCGCCATTGATAGCTATTTGCTGCTGTATTTTGGTATTGGATGCAACAGCTTTGTTATAGTTTTCTTTAGCCTCGGTATAGTCGCGCTCACTTGATATGCCGTTCTTATATAAATATTCGGCTTGCTCTAACTGACGTTTGGCAATGGCGAGGTCTGATCTGGTGGCCGTGAGGTCGGTATAATTACCGGCAACATCAGCGCTGCGTACAATGGCCAGCGTTTGGCCCTTGGTCACCTTGTCGCCCAGCGAAACTTTAACATCCAATACCTGCCCGCCTGCAAAAGGGAATACTTTAACCACGTTATTATCATCATATGATACCTCGCCCGAAAGGGTAAGTTCATCTTTCATGGTAGTGGTTTTTGCAGTGTCAATGGTAATCATATGCGCCATGGAGTCGCTTATGCAAACCTGTTTGTTTTCTGCTACGGGTTGTGGCTTGCCTTTGCAGGCGGCAAGCAATAGTAAAGCGGAGATGCCGGATAACAGCGTTTCTCTTTTCATCATTATTTAATATTTATAAAAATTTCAGGATTTAACTATAGTTGTGCCGGTGGCGAAGTTGAGATCGGCAATGGCCTTTTGCAGGTTGTATTGCTGTTGCAGTATTTTGAGTTTGGTATCTTTATAAGTATCAAAAAAATCAACAAATTCAATAAGGCTTATCTGCCTTTGCTGAAAGCTCTTGAGCATACTATTAAATAACTTATCATACTGTTCATTAAACTCAATTTGCTGGGTTGAGAATAATTGCTGATTTAATTTATATTGATTTACGGCAGCTACTACATCGTTTTTAAGCTGCAGTTCGTTTTGTTTTAAAGTGCTTTCCTGGCTTTGAATATTGTATTTGGCCGATTTAATATTGCCCTGGTTACGGTTAAAAAAGGGCAGGGGTAGGCCGATCTCCAAACCGTAATAGTTGGGCGCGTAATTACTGTTTTTATCATACGATGCGCCAATAGTTATATCGGGAACCGCCAGGGCCCTTTGATAGGCCAGGTTATGTGTAGCCGAACTGAGTTGGTACTGGTTTGACAGGTAATCAGGACGGTTTGTTTTGGCCTGTTCAATTAATGCGGGTATATCAAGTGCTACAGTCTCGGTAGGTTTATCATTAATGATAGGATCAACAAAAGCGGTCTCTTTGGTTTGCAGCAAGGTTTTTAGCTCAGTTTGCAGATCGTTGATCTGGCGGTTGTTCTCCACCATATCGTTCTGCAACCCAAAAAGCAGGGCTTTAAGCCTGATCAGGTCCTTCATGGAAGTATTGCCCGCATCATATGATTTTTGGATGGCCTGAACCAGGTTTGTTGCCGAGCTGATCTCGTTTTGGTAAACCTTTTCCTGTGCGTTCAGGGTAGCCAGCTGGCTAAAGTCAAGCTGCAGGTTGTATTTCAGGTTGCGCATCAGGTCATTAAAAGCGGCTTCCTGTACCATGGCATCGTCTTTAGCTACCTGTACCTGTTTGCCACGTTTACCGGCTGTGGTAAATACCTGGTTTAACTGAACAAATACTTGTCCGTTACCTTTGCTGTGGTCAAAAAATTTATTGCTGCCACTGGTATGGATGTTTTGATCGGTGCTCAAAACAGGATTATCCCAAAGTTTGGCTTGCTGTATCAGCGCTTTCGACGCTTCTACATTATACTTTTGGGCTAAAAGGCTTAAATTGTTTTCAAGAAATTGTTTTTCTGCATCCTGAAAGGTAAGCTTAACCGTGTCGGTTTGGGCATTGGCCCGGTTGGTACTAAAACTAAAAAGTACAACTAATAAAAAAAGCAGGGTTTTTATTTTATACATGATCATCGTTTATTCAACGGAACAAAAATTCATAACAGATATGAATTTTCTATGAAGACGACATGTAATTTGTGAGGTTTGGGGTTTGAAGTTTAAATTATTAAAAAAATGACAAATAATTTAATCAAAAAAGTGATGATTTATTTAATTGAAAATAGGGAAACGCGCTTGAACCCCGTGAAAATAAACAAGTTAAAAATGAAGTTTCGGAAAGTATACTTAAATCAATGATCAAAATTATTTTATCTCAAATTCATCTGCATCCTTTAAAAAAGGTAATGCGCGCCGGGCTTTTTTTACCTCATCGGCAATAATGGTGAATGTGTACACATCATCCTCATCGCGTTTGTAATACACCACATTTCCGTTAGGATCAATACAGGTTGAATCGCCTGAATGATAAACCTCATTGCCATCATGCCCAACGCGGTTAACACCAATTATATAAGCCTGATTTTCTACGGCACGCGCCGGCAGCAGGGTGCGCCAGTGCAGGGCCCTGCGCTCGGGCCAGTTGGCTACCACGATCAGCAGGTCATAAGCATATTCATTAACATTGCGCAACCACACCGGGAAACGCAGATCATAACATATTACCGGGCAAATTATCCAGCCGTTAAGTTCAACAAAAAGTTTCTCGGTACCGGCGGTATAGGTATCATGTTCTTTACCCAGGGCAAACAAGTGGCGTTTGTCATAATGTTCATAACTGCCGTCAGGCCGCATCCATATCAAGCGGTTAAAGTATTTATTAGCTTCTTTTATAATAATGCTGCCGGTTATAACACAATCATACTGTTGCGCAATTTTATGCATCCATTTCATGGTTTTACCATCCATAGGTTCAGCCAGTTTTTCAGCATCCATGGTAAACCCTGTGCTAAACATTTCTGGTAGTATGATAAGATCTGTTTTTTCGCGGATACCACCTGATAATCTCAGGGAGATATTCTGTAAGTTTTTATCGGTATTTTCCCAAAAAAGGTAGCCTTGAAAAATAGTAATTTTAAGATTATCCATAAGCATAATTTAAGTCTATAGACCAAGGTCAATAGTCCATAGATAATTAAAAAGTAAATAGACGATAATTAATGGTTCCTGGTATTATTTCTACAGATCCATTAACTACCAATTAAACTTTTATTAACCTATCAACGGCTTTATCTAAAGTTTCTTGCCTTTTGGCAAAACAAAACCTTAATACATGATGGTCAATTCCCTTGGTATAAAACGCTGAAACCGGTATGGAGGCAACGCCATTTTCTTTGGCCATCCGTATAGCAAAGTCGGCATCTTTATCATTGGTTATTTTGCTATAACGTACTGATTGAAAGTACGATCCGTAGCAAGGTAGTAATTCAAAACGGGTTTGTTCAAGGCCCTTACGAAAGTAATCCCTTTTCTGCTGGAAAAAATCGGGCAGGCCTAGATAAGTTTCTTCATTTTGTAAATATTCGGCAATGGCATATTGTATGGGGGTATTTACCGCAAACACCAAAAACTGATGTATTTTCCTGAACTCCTGCATCAAATATTCGGGAGCCATGCAGTAACCTACTTTCCAGCCGGTGGCATGAAAAGGTTTACCAAAGGATGCTACTATAAAGCTCCTTTGCTGTAATTCGGGATAACGCGCCATACTGTGATGGGTTTCGCCATCATATATCAGGTGTTCATATACCTCGTCGCTTAATATCAGGATGTCCTGATTTTTTACCAATGCGCTCAACTCATCAATATCCTCTTTGTGCAATATAGTTGACGTTGGATTTTGCGGCGAATTAAGGATGATCATTTTTGTTTTGTGGTTGATCAACCTTTTTACCATATCCCAGGCAATGCGGTAGTTAGGTGGTTCAAGGGCCAGTGATTTTACAACGCCGCCCATCAGTTTAATAGCCGGGGCGTAGCAATCAAATGCAGGCTCAAATATAATCACCTCATCGTTAGGATGAATAACCGCGCTGATGGCGGTAAATATAGCCTGCGTACCGCCGGCAGTTATGGTGATCTCGGTATCAGGGTTATAAACGGCGCCGTATAATTTTTCCGTTTTCTCGGCTATCTTTTCACGCAGGCCCATCACTCCGGCCATTGGGGCGTACTGATTATGACCGTTTTTCATGGCTTTGTTAACCAGCTCAATAAGCTCGGGCGAACAATCATAATCTGGAAAGCCTTGCGAAAGATTTATTGCACCAACTTCGTTGGCCAGGGCCGACATAATGGTGAATATGGTGGTGCCAGTTTGAGGTAATTTTGAAACAACAGGTATCATCTGGGGGCCAAAATAAGCAAAAAACTGCAAATCAGTAAGCGTAAAACTACGCTTTTTTTGTTTATTGAAATTATTTAGCTTTATAAGAAAGTTATTATACCAGATGTATTACTGCGTATAAAGCCGTGGCAGATATAATAATCCACAGTAATACACCCTGCATTAAGGGTCTGAAACCTACTGATAACAACACTGTACGTGATAATCCTGCACCTATCAGAAATAAGGTAAGCGTTAAACCTGCCCTGGCAATTTTTATGAAGTAGTGACTGATATTGGATACCGTCGGTATATAGGTATTGGCGACCATGGCCAGGATAAATAACCCGATAAAATAGGGTACACTTATTTTTTTTGAGTTGTTTTTGAAAATAAATGATGATATAAAGGCTACCGGTATGATCCATAAGGCCCTTGCAAGCTTAACCGTTGTGGCTACTTCCAGGGCACGGGGCCCATACTTACTGGCAGCACCAACTACTGAGCTTGTATCATGAATGGCAATGGCGCACCATAAACCAAACTGGGTTTGCGACAGGTTTAAATGATGCCCTATCAACGGAAATATAAATAATGCTATGGAGTTGAGGATAAAAACGCAGCCCAATGCAACCGATATTTGTTTTTCTTCGGCTTTGATGACAGGTGAAATTGCTGCTATAGCACTGCCTCCGCAAATGGCTGTTCCCGATGAGATGAGGTAGGAAGTTTTCTTTTCGATACGGAACCATTTACCCATCAGGTATCCAAAAACCAATGTTCCGGTAATGGATGCTATGGTAAACAATATGCCTTCTTTACCGGCTTGCAGGGCGCTGTGAACGTTCATGCCAAAACCCAAACCCACTACAGAGATTTGTAACAACAGGTGAGTGGCCTTATGATTTAAATGAAGATATGGATGACCGGTAAACTGAGCAATGACAAGGCCCATTAACAGTGCTATTGCGGGGCTTATAAATGGCGTCAGGCAAAGTGCTGTACATAATGCAAATATAACTATGCGAGCGTTTGAACTTACATGAAGTAATAACGCGCTGGAATTATTGGTGAATTGATTTGGAGTATGCATGATCTTTCTTTTAATACATGCAAAAGTGAAGCATTAGTAGGTGTGATTTTTATCACAAAATGATATGTTTAATAACTTTTGGTTATGATGTGTGGGATTTTTAGCTATTAATATATATCAGATTGATATTGTGGATCTGGGTTTATCATTGCTTATTGTTATGCAAATTAACGGGAGCAGGGCATATTGATAAAATATAATACGTGTGCAAACAATTATCTTAAGTTTTAACTTTCTTATAGGCAGATCATTAAATCATTTTCGTAAATTAAAGCCATGAAAAATGCATTTGTAACTGGTTTTGTAATTGGTATTTTTAGTGGAACCTGGCTGTTTGTAATGCACAATTTTGGATATAGCAATTCTGGTAACCATGTTGCACCGATTGAGTATTTATCTGTTTTAATACCCTTGGTTGGTGTTTACATAGGCGTGAAAAGTTATAAAGAAAATGAAAAAGATAATAGTCTCAGCTTTTTTGAAGCATTGTTTCAAAGTTTCAGGATATTATTAATAGGTGGGATTTTTGCCTGTTTAGGCGGACTTGTATACCTTAACTATGTTGACCAGGGGAACAACTTCCTTGACTTTTCTGGCCGTTTATTTGGCGGGTTATTAATCGGGATACTAATATGCATAGGGGTTTCGCTAACGCTGATGAACAGATCAGGTAAGCTTAACTAAGCTTCAATTACCTGTTAAACCGGAATATATCGGCATCGGCATTTTTTTTGCCAAGTATCAGGTCGTGAATAATTTGGGCTGCTATAATACTAAAAGTGATTCCATTACCTCCAAATCCCAAAGCAAAAAAAGTATTTGGCCTTTCGGCAATTGATCCAATATAAGGCAATCCATCTTTTGTTGAAGCAAAGGCACCGGCCCAGCTAAAATCAGGCACCAATGGTATGTGGGGCATCTTTTTTAAAAAGGCCTTCTTCAACATCTCTGTTTTTCTGTTAATTGCAGATGGTGAAATATGTGGGTGATGAAATGGATCATCACGACCGCCAATCAGGATGCGGTTTTCACTTACTGCCCTGAAGTACATATATGGCGTTGCGGTTTCCCATATCAGGCTGTTTTTGTGCCAAAAAAATTCATCGGCCATGGGCTCAGAAACCATGGCATAGGTAGAGTTGATATCAGCAATTTTCTTGGGAATGTAGTGCAGGCTTTCGTAACCACAGGCTATTATCAGTTTTTTTGCCTTTATGGTTAGATTATTCGCAGTAAGTAATATTACACGCTGCCTGGTATGTTCTATGTGAACTATAGCTGTATTGTTATAAACTTTATGGCCTGCATCCATAAAGTTCTTGAGTAAAGCATGTGTAAGCAGATAGGCATCCACCTCACCGCCATCTGCCGAAAAGATTGCACCGGGAGCGTCAAAGCCAAATGTTTTTTTTACATCAGTATTTTCAAGCCATTCTATTTTAAAACCATGTTTTTTACGCAGTTTAAACTCCTTTAACAAATTGGCTGTATGACTTTTAAAGCTTGCATATTGTAAACTTGGTCGCAAGTGAAAATCAAAGGCTGGCTTCAGTGATTTGCACAGATCGCCAATATCATAAATTGCTTTGCGGCAAAGTTCATAACTCCTAACAGCATCAGGTTCGCCAATCAAATTTTTTAATACAGTTAATGGGGTATCAATTTCGTATTGCAAAAAGGCAGTACTTGCCGCAGTACTACCCATGCCGGCATGCTTTTTATCAAACACAGCTACCTTTAAACCCGAGTTGCGCAAATGCCAGGCAGTTAAAGCCGCGCTGATACCCGCACCCATTATAGCAACATCTACCTGTAGGTGCTGCTGCAAAGAAGGGTAGGAGGCAACAATACCATCCTTCATGAGCCAGTACGGTTGTTGGTCATAAAGATTCATATGCTTTTGCAGGGAATTTGCTTGAATAACATTGTATGTCATTTAAAGTTTTAAAACACACTATTGGCTTTAAATTACTATAAAAATAAGCTTAAATGAGGAGTTTGAATTTTTTTTTAAAATTCAAACCTGTGCAAATGAATGGGTTAAGGTTTAAGTTGAAACTTCTTTGAAAAAAAGTTTTGTAACTTGATTTTAAATCCTACTTTTGCAAACCCAATCGGGAACGGGATGTAGCGTAGCCCGGTATCGCGCCACATTTGGGATGTGGAGGCCGCAGGTTCGAATCCTGCCATCCCGACTAAAGCGATACCAATCGAGTCGAAAACCCCTTAAATCGTATGATTTAAGGGGTTTTTCTTTTTATTTCAACCCAAGTTATTCAAGTAAAACCAAAGAAAATGAGACCTATTCGGTTACCCATTTAAATTTCCGATGTTTGGGTCACCAAAAGCATTGTAATGTATTGATAGTCAATTAATTGATTAATTTATTTTGACATATTTTGATGCGATTTGATACCTGTTTTTTACTCAAATCGGTGCCCCTTTTTAAAGGGCACGTCAAAACAGTCAAAACCATGCTTTTGTAAATTATTAATTGAAATAGCTATGAGTACCACAAACAACACCTTCGGCGTTGCTTTTTATCTTAAAAAGCAAAAGACCACACAAGCTGGATGTTTCGGAGATATGTTACACCCTGTTCCGTGGCAAACTGACCACCTGTTTTGCTGGCAAAGAAATGCAGCTCATGCTTTAGCAGCATAAACAAAGATAATTATTTACCAATTTTCATTTAGCCGGCCGTCGCTCTGGCTGTAACCTCTTTATTTTTTTAGAAGCTTAATAATTGGGTGAGTTACCAGGTATGTCCTTGTGGTGATAGCCGTTCATCGCTTTAATAGAGGCGTTCCAGGACGACTTCGTATACCTAATGAGGCTCCCCGGTCAACCTGTTCATCTGGCAATTATATATCGCATTTAAACAGGACAACCAGTGTCTAAAGCATAAAACAGAAAAAAGGGTGATCAGTTTGGTCCGGAATACCCTGGTCAGTTTGAACCAGGTACGAGTGGTCACTTTAAACCGGAATCAGGTGGTCAGATTGAGCGAAATCTCCACTCAAGGATGTGTATTCCTATTTATTTCATCTTGTTAAAGATATAACGGCTTATTTTCCATTGCCCACTTGTTTTTTGAAGAACATATATTGCTCTGTCTTCTTGTCCCACGGTTTGTCCGTTAGCGTGAATTAAAGTATTGAATTTAGAAGTTGTTCTTAAAAAAGCATAGTCGCCATTTACCACAATTTCGTCTATAAAAAATTCTATGTTGCTTAATTGAATGGTTTTAAAGACAAACTCATAAGAATCTTTGATTTGTTTCTGTCCGACTGCAGAAGGTGCATTGGAAGGCATAAATACTCCATCGTTTGTGTAAAGTTGCATCACTTTATTTACGTCTGATGCGTTTAAAGCATCACGGTAAGACAAAAGTAACTTTTCAATTGCTGCTTTTTCTGTTTTCTGTGCCATAGCGTTTTGTTCTAAATTTTTTGTTTGATTTTTTGTCTCGTTTTGACAAGCTGTTAAAACGAAAAAGAAAGTTGCATAGAGGAATATTTTTTTCATCTCGATTGTTATTAGTTGTTAGTTATTAAGTTTCTGGCTTCTTCAAGCGTTACGGTTTTGCCCAATTTGCCAAATTCGTGTAAGTCTCCAAATGCTTCAATACGGATTGATTGGTCTAAACCACCAACTTTTAAAGCATCAAAACCATTGTCATGAATTAACTGCTCAACTTCAGTATCAACAGTTGCGTCGTCAGTAGCATAAAATAAAACTGATTTTTCAGGTGTTTGAAAAGCTACATTGGCTAGTGATGATGCTCCCAATGTTCCAAATGCTTTTACCAAAGTTGCACCTTGCGGTAATATAGTTGCGTTCAGTTGTCCGGCAGATTCTTGTTCGCCAATAATTTTTTTGAAGCCACCATTTTTGTCTAATGCAATTGGGTTAGACGGGTCAACAATGATTTTGCCATTCAGTTCCGAAGCATATTGGTCAAACAATTCTTTTTGGGTTTTAAACCAAACAGAAAGTACAATGATGTCGGCATTCTTAATCGCTTCGCCAATTTCAGATGGTGTTGCAAGAGTTCCTAATTCTTGTGCCAATGCTGTTGCATCTTCCAGTTTACGGCTTGCAATTATTACAGGACGATTGCCTCTTACAAAATTTTGGGCAACTATTTTACCGATGCTTCCTAAGCCAATAACGGCTACTTTTGATGTTGTTGTCATACTATTTCTTTTTAGATTATTACTAATTTTGTAATGCAAAGATGCATCAGAAAGAAGACTCTGTCCAATGAACTGGATCAAGAAATAGTATTGACGTAGATTAAGACTTTCTGGATTGCCTTTTTCTTAAACGGCTTAAGAATTCAGGTGTAATGCCCAAAAATGAAGCTATTTGGGTTTGTGGAAGGCGGTTAGAGAGGTATGAATAGCTTTCTAAAAATGAATGGTATCTTTCTTCGGCAGTAGAACTGATATTTTGTAATAATCTTTTTTGTAGCGCTACAAAATTATTTTCATTTAACACCCTAAAAATGCGGTCGAACTTAGGTGCATTTGTGTAAAGCAACGTTAAATTATCGTGACTAATTTGTAATACCATTGTATCTTCTAAAGCGTCAATATTCAATTCTGAAGGCTTTCGCTCGTGAAAACTTCCGATATCGCCTAACCACCAATTTTCAGCAGCGAATTGTAATATATGTGTGTTGCCCTTGTCGTCCACTTTGTACATTCGCAAACAACCACGAACAATAAAGTTGAATTGATTGCAAATGTCGCCTTCCTGCAAAACATATTGTCTTTTCCGATAAAGTCTTGGTTTGAATAATTCTATTACCAGTTGTTTTTCTTCATTGTTTAATCGAATTACTTTTTGAAAGTAATCTAACAGCGGTTCAAGCTGAGAATGTATAATGTCGTCTTTATTCATTTTTGTCTGTTTTTCGAATACTGATTTGGTGGTCGCTGTATTGCATATGTTTCTCATCTCTACAATGCTGAAGCAATAGAAGTACAAATCTACAATTTTGTACAATGTCAAAAATGGTTTTGCTTTTTGGTACAAATGGTATTGCAATCTTAGTATGGTGACATGTTTTAATTGAAATAATTTATGAAGTTATGGCAACAACCATTTCAGCTTGACCAAGCCTTTACAATAAAGATTAGCCAAATCATTGAACTATCAAATAAAAATCAAGAGAATTGTTAAATAACTTTTGCCTACGCAGATAGGTTGCGCATAATCGTGATACTTTTGATAAAATAATTAGTTGACGTTTGTTGAAATTAAAGATTATGATAAAAAGACCTCATTTACAAGCGCTGCTGATTGTAGAAATGAAACATAGGGTTCATCGAACCCAAAACTTCATGTAAAAATGCCTTCTTTAATAGCAAATCATTTATTATATTTGTATAATAACAAGTTCATTGACTATTTGTTACGAGTGCTTTAAGGATTCAAATGCGATCAAATGTCGTCTAATAAAACGAGACCCATTCGGTTACCACTTCCTAAGTTTCGCTTGATAACTTTAACATAACCAACCATTTAAGGGGTGGGATAATCGTCCTGCCATCCCGACTAAAGCGATACCAATCGAAGTCAAAAACCCGCAAATCACACTGATTTGCGGGTTTTTTGTTTTTAAGGATTTCCCTGAAACATCAAAATAAGCCAAAGTTTTTCAATATGTATGACACCTATCCGAACACCTGTCTTTAAATTTTACCTTTACAGGTGTTTTAAAGTGATGTAACTATCTGTTTTTTTAATTTGTTACGCGCAGTTGAAATGGTTAACACATGTCCGAATGAATGGATATTATTTAATGCCATTTCATTCCAGCCCTTTGGTAACCGTGGCGTGCAATCAAAGCTGTTAAAACCGGTTGGCAGTATACCAAACACGCCTTCGATAAATATCCGGCAATATAATCCGCCCTCGGCCGATAAATGCCTTTGATTACCTTCGGGATAGGCTTCTACCGGATAGGGGACATGCTCCCCTAACAACCTTCTGCGCGAATAATAACGCAAGTAATCCATTGCTTTTTCTGTTTTACCGGCCTGAAATACCCCACGAAGCGCGTATAGGGTTGAGCGGTCCCAAAATGTTTCTTTGCCTGCCTCGGTGGCTAATCCATCTGCCGTCCATAACCGGGGCGAAAACAAGGCGTTAACCGTTCCCTCGGCCCTGTTTAAGATACCCATGGTAAGGGGTACGCAGATCCAGGCACGCAGCACATTATTGGTTTCGTAATATTTGTACGTTTCAAAACCATCCACATTACCACCAAAATATTTCTCGATATTTACTTTAAGCACTGCGGCCTGTTTTAAATATGCATCTGTTTGCGCTTTTGGCTGATGCAATTGCTTACCCAAATTAGCCGCAGATATTAACGCACCATAATAAAGACTGCTTGTTGGTATGTTGGCTTTGCCGGATGGGAAGCGCCCCTCCAGTTCATCAGAATTTGAGGTGACCACACCCTGGTCATTTAATTTCCTGTGGCTATATTCCAAACACCAGGTAATAAGTGGCCATAAGACCTTTGCAGAATCAGGGTTTCCGTAAGCCAACGCGAACCTTGAAGCACCATAAGCGATCATGGCGTGGTTGCCACGATCGCCTGCACCTTGCCATACCGCATCACCTTGTGGAGATTCTGCGATTATTGATCATCTCGAAACCCTGTCGTTTTATCGGGTTTGATGGTGTATCAATTTTAAATGGCGGATCTTCGAGCCGCGTGTTTAGCATGCCCGAACAGAACATGGTCTGGTCATTGAGTTCTAACCTTCCCACTCGTATCCACAGGAGCCTGTGTCCCGGAAGCACTTTTATCGCAATATCGTTTGTAATGGATGGCACCTGCCTGAATACGATTATCCACAGTTTTTAAAGGTACAAAAGGATTTTCGGAAAACAGAACATCAGGGGATTTTTTAATTGATTTTGCTGAGGAATGCTTCCTTTTATACAGCATTATTGACAAAAGTTGACTTTTCTTGCTGAATAGTGTGATGAAGTCCTTTTCTGAAGGTATAGTTTTGGATTAATGGTTTGCAGCCATTTTTTAAAAGTTGATTTAAGTTAAAGTACCTACTATGAATATTAAACACAGTGCATCGTTGCTGGCGGCGGGCCTTGTAATTTTGACCGGATTAAGGTCACAAGGACAGTCTGCAACTTCAGGCAGGATCGATCCTATAACCGAAAATGATACCACTCGAAGTCTCGCACCATTCTTTATCCCTGCAACCGCATCAAAAAAGACCCCGAATTCTGAGGGGTTTATACAGCGATGGTTACTTTTAGAGCCCATTAACAAATCAATACGGAGTAATCTTGTTTTTACAGACAACTACCTGAAAACACAATTTGAAACCGATTATTTTCCAAACCAGTTTACGGTTATTCCGAAGGATAGGGAAAAAGTAAAAGTTGGGGAGCAGGAATTGTTATGGCATGCATTGGAAAGTCCGGATTTCAACCTCAAATTATTTCGTTTTGCCTACGGGTTGAGGAAACAGACCTATGCCGTTTTGTTTTGGGCGGTAACCATAATCAACAGTCCGCGGGAAATGAAAAATGTAAGATTGGCTGTAGGGTCAAACGGAGGATCAATGTGGTGGCTAAACGGAAAAGAAGCAGTGATACTTGACGGCGATAGACGCATGGTGATGGATGATTGTGTCTCGGCCCGATTAACACTCAACAAAGGGAAAAATATCATACGGGGAGCAGTAATCAATGGGCCCGGACTTAGTGATTTTTGCGTTCGTCTGCTTGACGAAAAAGGAGATCCGATAAAAGGTCTCACCATCACCCTGCAATAAATCAGTTGATCATCCCATTTAACGTCGAATTTGTATAGCAATAAGTTATTATGAAATTAATAGTAAAGGTAATAAGTACTGTAGCCCTTTTTTTATTGTGGTTAACCGGAAATGCGATAGCGCAAATTGGTAAACCATTTATACATGATCCTTCAACTATCACAGAATGTGATGGAAAGTATTTCACATTTGGAACAGGTGGAGGCGGATTAATATCCGAAGACGGCTGGACATGGAATGGGGGCGCTGTAAGACCCGGCGGCGGCGCCGCTCCTGATGTATTGAAAATTGGTGACCGCTACCTGATTGTTTATGGCGCAACTGGTGGTGGCCTGGCGGGCGGTCATAACGGAACAATACTTACCATGTGGAATAAGTCGCTTGATCCAAAATCGTCGGATTTTAAATATTCAGAGGCTGTCAAAGTTGCCTCATCCGATGGTATAGAGGACAATGATGCGATAGATCCGGGGCTCCTTCTGGACCCAACCGATGGAAGATTATGGTTATCCTACGGCACCTATTTTGGGTATATACGCCTGGTGGAACTTGATCCCAAAACGGGTAAGCGTGTGGAAGGTAATAAAGCATTAAACATAGCCATCGATTGTGAAGCCACAGATCTGTTATATCGGGATGGGTGGTATTATTTACTTGGAACACACGGCACATGCTGTGACGGCCCAAACTCAACCTATAACATAGTTGTTGGCCGCTCCAGAAAGATAACGGGTCCATACCTTGATAACATAGGAAGAAGTATGTTGAAGGGAGGTGGCAAAATGGTAGTTGCAGCTGGTGATAGGTTGATTGGGCCAGGGCATTTTGGACGTATAGTAGTTGGCAATGGCGTTGAAAAAATGTCTTGTCATTACGAGGCGGATTTGGATCAAAGTGGTCGTAGCGTATTGGGCATCCGCCCGTTACTATGGAAAAATGGATGGCCTGTTGCTGGTGATAACTTCAAAGATGGAACTTACGAGATTGAGTCTGAGCGAAGGGGATACGCCTTGCAATTGGGCGTTGATTTTATAAGAATGCCGGGTGGAATGCGATTTAATCGAAATAATGATGAACCGGTAAAACCGGTGCCGTCCCAGGAATTAGCAGATGTAATTAAAAGCTGGCCAGCCGGAAACATTGGCGTACGGATAAGTGATTATATGTTTCGTCCTCATCAAAAATGGACAATTTCACAGGTTCCTGGTGCAGGAGGATATTTGGGCGGACCCTATTATAAAATAGTAATTGCCGGAACAGACCGTGCATTAGCAGCAACAGCCGAAGCTGAACTGATAACAGTTCCGACGTTTACCGGTGCGCCGGAACAATTATGGCGAATCGATCAGTTGACTGATGGAACTTATAGGATTATGCCCAAGGTGGTCCCGAACTCGAAGGAGCAGCTGGCTTTAGTGTCTTCTGGCGACAGCACACCTACACTCGCCAGGTTTGATATGAGTAGTGATAATTCCAAGTGGAATTTTAGGGTTCACTAACATATTTAGTAAAATGCACTTTGTGCTATAAATACAATCCGAAAAATGTAACCATCCTGAAACTTAAATTATGGCGATATGAATTTTAAATGTTTAATTATTGTGTTAGCAACCTCCCTGGCCGGTAGCCTTTGCAAGGCTCAAACGGGCGTTGGAGAGATCAAAGAAGATTTCCAGGCTTCCAGCCTTAATCAGCCGGGGCAGCAATATCCCCAGGTTAATTCGCAAGGTTATGCTCGTTTTCGTATAAAAGCACCAAATGTCGACAGTATACGGGTTACTTTAGGCCTGGGTGGACGTGGGGGTACTAAACTTATCAAAGGTACTGACGGGTACTTTTCAGGCACAACGGAAGGGTCAATGGACGAAGGTTTTCACTATTATCATTTAATAGTTGATGGAGGCTTATTTAATGACCCGGGCACATTGAATTATTATGGCTCAACCCGTTGGGAAAGCGGTATAGAAATACCGGCTCATGACCAGGACTTTTATGCCTTAAAGGATGTGCCACACGGTAATGTGCAGCAAATACTTTTTCCTTCAAAAAGTACAAATATTCAGCGGAGGGCCTTCGTTTATACACCTCCGGGTTACGACAAGGAAAGATCGAAGAAATACCCGGTGCTGTATTTACAACACGGTTGGGGTGAAGACGAGACTGCATGGAGCAACCAGGGTCATGCCAATCTGATCATGGATAATTTAATTGCTGAAGGYAAAATAAAACCATTTATTATAGTGATGACCTATGGCATGACCAACGATGTTAAAATAGGCGCTGGCGGTTTGAGGAATTTCAAGATAGATGCTTTTGAAACCGTATTAACAGATGAATTGGTGCCTTATGTGGATGCCAGCTTCCGCACGGTTGCAGATAGGGCGCACCGTGCGATGGCAGGGTTATCAATGGGCGGCATGGAAACACATTTAATAACACTTGCCAAGCCCGATGAATTTGCTTACTACGGTCTTTTAAGCGGGGGGACTTATACACCCGCTGAGTTAAAAGATAAACCGAAGGCTAAACTTATTTTTATGAGTTGCGGCAGTAAAGAAAATCCTGATGGCGTAAAAAAAGCTGCTGCTGCATTAAAAGATGCAGGCTATAATGCTGTATCTTTTATTTCAGAGCATACTGCCCATGAGTTTCTGACCTGGCGCCGCAGTTTGAATGAACTTGCTCCGCTGTTGTTTAAGGATTGAGCGGCCTTTTTGTGTTGATCTATTCATTAAGTTCGTTAATTGGGAATAAAGATTAACGCATCGCTTTTATAACATGGTTAAACCCGTAAAATGAGTATAACATCAGCAAAGTTTAACTACCGCTGGTACAAATGCTTAGTTTAATCGCTGCCCTAAATAATATGAACTAACAAACCTATGCGCAAAATTTTAAATGATCTTTTTTGGGGATTAGCATTTTTTTTGGCTACATCCGTGTCTTTTGCACAAACGGCTCATAATCCAATTATTTACGCAGATGTGCCTGATATTTCAATAATCAGGGTAGGTAATGCTTATTACATGAGCAGTACTACTATGCATATGAGCCCTGGGGTGCCGATAATGAAATCTATGGATTTAGTCAATTGGAAACTTGTTAACTATGCGTATGATATTTTGGATGATACCGATGACCTAAACTTAAATAATGGACAGAGCAGTTATGGACGAGGTTCGTGGGCAAGCAGCCTGCGTTATCATAACGGCGTTTACTATGTATCTACGTTTGCGGGCAATACCGGCAAAACTTATATTTATACCACTCACAATATTGAAAAAGGCCCGTGGAAGGCTATATCCTTTAAACCAAGCTTGCATGACCATTCATTGTTTTTTGACGATGATGGTAAAGTTTATATGATTTATGGAAGCGGGCGTATCATGTTAGCTCAATTAAAGGATGACCTTTCGGGACTAAAACCTGACACAAAGCCACAGGTGTTGATAGAGAATGCGAGCCTGGCTGCCGGGCCGAATTTAGGATTGCCGGCTGAGGGCTCCCAGATGTTCAAAATTAAGGGGAAATATTACCTATTCAATATTTCATGGCCACGTGGTGGAATGCGAAGTGTTCTTATTCACCGTGCAGATAATATTATTGGGCCCTACGAGGGTCGCCTGGCATTACAGGACAAAGGCGTAGCTCAGGGCGGTTTAGTAAATACACCTAATGGCCAGTGGTTTGCATATCTTTTCCGCGATTTTGGTTCAGTAGGCCGGGTGCCTTATATGGTTCCTGTAAATTGGGAGGATGGTTGGCCTGTATTGGGTGTAAATCATCAAGCCCCCGATACTGTAGCGTTACCGGCAAATAGATCATTAATACCAGGTATAATCTCCCCGGATGAATTTAACCGCAGGCGCGGTGAACGCGATTTGCCCCTGGTTTGGCAATGGAACCATAACCCTGTTAATCAATTATGGTCTGTAAGGCAGCGTAAGGGATACCTCAGGCTTACTACGGGGAGGCTTAATACCACTTTAGTTGCAGCAAAAAATATACTCACACAGCGCACGTTTGGGCCCGAATGCTTAGCTATAACGGCTGTTGATGTATCCGGACTTAAAGATGGCGACCACGCAGGCCTTGCATTGTTACAGAAAAAATTTGGATGGGTGGGCGTTAAGGTGATAAACGGCAATAAGTTTATCGTTATGGTAAATGCACAGGGTGCTTCGCCAACAGAGTCGGCAAGTATTCCGTTAACCCAAAACCTGGTGTATTTAAAGGCAGCGTGTGATTTTAAAGACCGGACTGACAAAGCGTATTTTTATTATAGCACCGACGGAAATAATTGGATACCAATTGGCGCCACGCTTCAAATGGCTTATACAATTCCACACTTTATGGGTTACAGGTTTGGCCTTTTTAACTACGCCACCAAAGTTACAGGAGGATATGCCGACTTTGATTATTTCCGGTTAGGCGATAAAATTTCAAGCCCAAATTAAGCCGGTTGTTTATCAGGATAGGTTGATTTTTTATTGTCTTAAAGCCACCGCGTAAAGACTGAAACAGGCTTATAACCAGGATGGAAGTATCCTTTTAATAAAAAAACCATGAAAAAGCTTAATACCTCTTTTTTGTTTTTTTCTGTGGCAGTAAAAAAAATCGATTTTAAGAACAAAATAATGAATAGTAATAAATTGTAAATGATGAAGGATTTTAAGAAATACGCAGCGCTAATTGTATCTATCTTATGGTTCAATTGTTTGATGGCACAAAACCCACTTATACAAAACCAGTTCACCGCCGATCCCTCGGCCCGCGTTTTTAACGGCAAGGTATATCTTTATCCCTCACACGATATCCCGGCCACGCCAGGGCATGGCAAACCCGGTTGGTTTTGTATGCAGGATTATCATGTATTTTCATCGCCCAACCTAACCGATTGGACCGATCACGGCGTAATAGTAAGTCAAAATAAAGTGCCCTGGGCCGACTCGACAGCGTATAGCATGTGGGCCCCTGATTGTATTGAGCGGGCAGGAAAATATTATTTTTATTTTCCTGCCACTGCAAAGTCTGGTAACTCCAAAGGGTTTTCAGTTGGCGTTGCAATAGCCGACGAACCTTATGGTCCCTTCGTTCCGCAGCCGTTGCCCATAGCCGGGATTCATGGTATAGATCCGAATGTGCAAATAGATAAGGACGGACAAGCCTATATTTATTGGGCGCAGGGAAACCTGTATGGTGCTAAGCTTAAAGCAAATATGCTTGAACTGGTATCAGAGCCGGTAAAACTTGAAGGCTTTCCGGATAAGGGCTTAAAAGAAGGGCCTTACTTATTTGAACGAAAAGGTATTTACTATATGACCTATCCGCATGTAGCTAATAAAATAGAACGGCTTGAATATGCCATGTCAGATAGCCCTTTAGGGCCTTTTAAATACGCCGGCGTGCTCATGGACGAATCAGCTTCTGGTTGCTGGACAAACCATCAATCGATAATCGAATTTAAAAATCAATGGTACTTATTTTATCATAATGACGACTTATCGCCAAGCTTTGATAAAAACCGGGCGGTACGGGCCGATAGTTTGTTTTTTAATGAAGATGGCACTATTCGCAAGGTTATTCCCACATTACGTGGCGTTGGTGTAACCGCCTCATCAAAAAAAATACAGATAGACAGGTTTAGTGCTAAAAGCGCGGATGGAGTAGAGGTGGGGTTTCTGGACACGATAAACAAATTCAAGGGTTGGAAAATTATTTTCAATAAAACCAATTCGTGGGTGAAATATAATAGTGTGGTTTTTGGCAAAAAAACAACAGGGCACATTAACATAAACGCCTGTTCAGCAACAGGAGGAACTTTATCTATAAGTACTGAAGATAAGCCGGGCAAAATTATAGCAAAACTTGTTATACCAAAAGGAAATAACTGGAGTGTTGTTAAAAAAGCAGTTTTATCGATGCCTGGCGGTGTCAGGAACCTTATAGTACAATTAAAAGGCAGCGGTCATGTAGAAGTTGACTGGATAAGTTTCGAATAAGCCTTATATACCGTAAGTGTCCGATAAAACTATCTGGATGTAAAACCCGTTGATCTAAACCTGTGTACACGCCGCTAAAATCGAGTGGCACGAAAAATTATTACAACTGTTCCTCGCTTTTCCTTATGCTTTGTTGCTCAAATGCAAAAGGCACTCGCGGACCTACCAGGCATAGGGAGGAATTATTATAATGACCTAAAAGCCGCTTTTCTATGCCATCACACTGCTATTCTCTACCTTTCTATAATCGGATGGAAGCATATTAAACTTCTCTCTAAACGACCGTGAAAAATAATGAGGTGTAGCAAAACCTGCCTCATAGGCTATTTGTGTAACGGTCAGGTCACTCTTCAGAAGTAATATCGCGGCCCGGTCGAGTTTATATGAGCGGAYAAATTCAACGGGGGGAAGACCTGTAAGCTCAAATATTTTTGTGTAAAGCGCTCCCCGGCTCATTGCCAAATGTTCGCTGAGATCTACAACAGAAAATTTTGGATTGTTTAAGTTGTTGTCTATATAATTGATCACTTTTTTTAAAAATTTCTCTCCGCTCGACGCCACCTCCATGTCTGCGTGAATAACTTTTAATTGCTTTTTATAGGTGTTTTTAAGCATGGTATTGAGTTGTAAAAGATTTTTGATCTTGACATTTAAAATTTCAAAATTAAAGGGTTTGGTCAAATAATCGTTTGCCCCTGATTCGAGTCCTCTCAGCTGCTCATCTTCTTGTGTGCAGGCGGTAAGCATTATCAATGGGATGTGGCTGGTACGTTTATCGGCTTTTATTTTCCTACTCAGCGTAATGCCATTCATAAATGGCATAGTTATATCGCTAATGATCAAATCAGGGTGGCATGATAAAGCCTTATCCCAACCCTCTACACCATTTGAAGCCTCAACAATTTTATATTGGGTCATTAAACTATCTTTAATATAATAGCGAAACTCATCGTTATCTTCCACAATAAGCAGTACCGGCATGTCTGTAATCGCCTGGGCAATATTTCTTTTTATACGGAGATCTTTTTCTTTAACATCCGTTTTAACCGGCAGCTGAATTTCCATTGACCTATCAGCAAAAACTTCAAGAGGAATTAACACGCTGAAATCTGAACCTTTTCCTAATTCACTTTCAACAGTAATGCTGCCACCGTGCATTTCAACAAACTCTTTAGTAATTGAAAGACCGATTCCGCTTCCAGGATTTACCTTTGCTATATTAACATCCCCTGCCTGATAAAACCGTTTAAATATTAAATGTTTTCTCTCCGGGTCAATACCAATACCGGTGTCACTTATTTTAAATTCCAACACCGTTTTATCTATGTTGGATGTGGGATGCCTGGTAATATTTACAGAAACACTCCCTCCGGGTAATGTAAATTTGAAAGCGTTGGAGAGCAGGTTAAATAAAATACGCTCCACTTTGTCGTGATCAAAGCGTACGAACAATTTTTCCTGAGGCGCCTTATAATTAAAAGTGATGCTTCTCGATTCTGACAAATCCTGAAAAGAATCTACAACGTCACTTATGAACGAAAATATTTCACCTTCGGTTAGGCTAAGCTTTAATTCTTGCTCTTCTAATTTGCGGAAATCTAAAAGTTGGTTCACCAAATTCAACAGCCGCCGCGCATTTCGTCGTATCACCGCTAATTGGCCTGTGGTTTGCTCGTCCTTGTGTTCTGCTAATAACTTATCTGCAGGTGCCATGATCAGTGAGATTGGTGTGCGGAACTCATGACTCAGGTTGGTAAGAAATTTAATCTTAAGTATATCAAGCTCATGTAGTCGTTCGGCTTCCTTTCTTTCCTGTTCAAGCGCAAGTTTACTTTTTAATTTTTTTATACCCCGATAACGGATGAACAGAAGTGTGCCCACAGCCATCAGGGCATATAGCAAATAGGCGTACCAGGTCATCCATATCGGCGGATGAATCACGATGCGGATTTGTGTACCTAAGTTGTTCCATATGCCATCGTTGTTGCAAGCCCGCACTACAAACAGGTATTCTCCCGGGTCTAAATTGGTATAATACGCTGTCGTAGCCGAACCTACATAATTCCAGCTTTTATTGAACGATTTAAGAATGTAGGCGAATTTGTTCTGCTGGGGAAGCGTAAAATTAATTGCAGAATAACTGATTGAAAAGTTTTCCTTGTAATTCAGGTCAATCTGCTTCGCTACCGAAATATCTTGTTTAAGTGGCGAGTGACTGCCAGACAATATAATGTTATTATTTACTTTAAGGGTGGTTAAAAATACCGGAGGAGCATTGTTGTTACTTTTTACCTCCTGCTGCGGGTCAATATAGTTAAAGCCCTTGGCCCCGCCAAAGAAAAGCAGGCCTTTAGATGACCGGAGGCCTGATCCGTCGATGAACGCGTCGTTTTGCAGGCCATTGTAGGCGGAATAATGAGTGAACTTTTTTGACGCCGCATTAAGCATACATATTCCTTTATCAGTGCTTAACCATATGTTGCCGCTGTAGTCCTCCAGCAGTTTGTGCACTACTCCGTCTGGCAGTTCGTCTGGTGCCGAATAATTAACCAACTTTTTTTGGTTGAGATTAAAGCAATATAACCCATCCCCGGCAGTGCCAATCCACATATTGCCATTATGGTCCTGCAACAGCGAAAATGTGCGATCGATCGCCATTCCGGTATTCTTATTATTATACACCCGGAACTTTTGAGTTGTAGGATTTAAAACGGCTATTCCACTGCCATAAGTGCCAATCCAAATATTTCCCTCATCGTCCTCTTCAATAGCTCTGATAAAACCATTAACAGGCAACTGCCTTTCGCCGGCAGAGGCTGGAGTTGATACATATTTAAAAAAGGTTTTTTTATCAGGGTCAAATACATTAACCCCGCCGCCATTGGTCCCTATCCATATTTTGCCCTTGCTGCTTTCCTTCAAACAAAAAATTTCGTTGTGGTTTATATGCGTATCGTCTTTTCCCGCATTTAACTGTTGGTACCTGCCGGTTTTTGTATTGTAAATGAACAGGCCATCCTGAAAAGTGCCGATCCAAAGTTGTTGATTGCGGTCAAGCATCATACTTAATATCGGAAGACCGGCAGAATTACTTCTTGTTTTAGATTTTATAGCAATATGGCTGAACAAACCGCTCCTGATATGAAAAAGATTCAAGCCTCCGCCATCTGTACCAACAAACAGATCCCCGTCCTTGTTCTCGGCGAACGATGAAACGAAAGGGGCGCTTAGTCCGGCAGGGTCATAAGCATTATTTTGCTTTGAATTAAATAAGGTAAGGTTTCTGTCATACTTATCCACGCCTCCCTGGTAAGTACCAAGCCAATAAATTCCCTGGGGATCATTATAAATGCAGCGGATAGATTTGCTGCTTACGCTGAATTTATCCCTGTCATCATGATTGTAGCGTTTTACCTTTTCGGATACCGGATCTAAAATATTCAAACCGCCTTCGGTGCCTACCCAAATTTTATTACCGTTCGCGGCTATGCTATAAATAAGGTTACCACTAATCGTACTATCATCATTGGGTTTGTATTTAAAAGTTTTAAAAGTCTTTAAATCCGCCGACAAACAGCTTAGTCCATCATTAGTTCCTATCCATAACCTGTGCTGACATTCGGCTATGGTATTTATTCCCTCATTTGGGATACTTGAGGGGTCATTGTTTTCATGCCGAAAGGCAACGAAGCTGTTTGATCCTTCATCATAAAGATAGAGGCCTTTATCCGTACCAATCCACATTCGCCCTTTGCTATCTCTGAAGATGGATAATATGATACCCGAACGGAGCTGCCCGGGTTTGTGTTCGTCGGCTTTGTAAAATATTTCTTTTTTTGTTTTTGGGTCAAGTACGCACAGGCCTCCTATCATACCAATCCAAAGACGGCCGTGATTATCACCATAGATAGATTTTATATAGCTGTTTGTAAGGGGTCCACCTGCAGAACTCTCCTTGTAGGGTCGAAACTGGTCGTGAGAACGGTCGAGATAATATAAACCGCCCCCCATTGTAGCTACCCAAAACTGCCCTGCTTCATCCTCATACATGCTGGTCACTTCTTTGGAGCGATAGCCTGATTTGTCTGCCGGATCAAAGCGATATGGCTTATGTTCCATACCGTCAAATCTGTCCAGCCCATCGGCCGTTGCAAACCATAAAAATCCGTAACGGTCCTTTATGATCGCATTAATTAGTGATACTGAGTGATACCGTTAATATAATTAAAAATAACCGGTTAACCGTAGCTCGCTTAAGTGATAATGGAAGATTTAACATATCAGTTGCCATTGCTTTTTAAAAATTGTACACACATTCCGCTTTATTGGCAGATGAGTGTACTGATAAATACATTTTCGAAAAATGAGGTTTATAACGGTGCGAATCCAAGCATTTAGTAAAATCGCACAACGTAAATCTAAGCTATAAATTAATAAAAAACAATCGATTGCGTAATAATAACGTTACCAACCGAATGTTTTACTATAGGCTGTTAGGTATATCGGATGATGACAGTGATCGTTCACCCGATAATGGGGGCCAATTATTTTATCGCAAAGGGAGAGGGCAACCTTAATTATAATTGATATAAGCCGGTGATATAACGATTATTTGCTGTATTGGAGAAGGATAGCTTAAATTATTAATTGATTTACGATATATAACATTGTTTGCCTAACCAAGACATCTGTTATGCCATAAGCCCCTAATTTCAACCAAAGTGTTGATTTATTCAACATTTGTGGCACGTCAAGTTCTATTTTCAAAATACTTTTGGTCAAAGTTTAATGAACAATTTTTGGGATATACAGCTGTGGAAGACACAAATAAAATACAACTAAGTCGGCTTCCACGTGGCGGCTTGGCCGAATAATGTTGAAAGAATATAAACGAATAAGTGAAATTTCTGAAAAGCTAACATTTAAACATCATGAACCAATTCAGCCGGCTTACGGGTCTTATAACCATATTCACGCTTTCCGCATTGTTTGTAAGCGGCCAGGGGAAAATACAAGATTCCACCTTGTTTTATCAGGCAGCTAACACCTATGTGAACCCAGTGTTACCTGGCGACCACCCGGACCCCACCTTACTTAAAGTGGGAGATGATTTTTATCACTGCGGGTCTTCCTTTCATTTTAATCCCTATCTGCCCATTTATCACTCAAAAGATCTTGTTCATTGGGAGGTAATAAGCAGGGTGCTCCCATCATCAAAAGCGGCTTGGGTTAATGACCGGCCTTCAACCGGTATCTGGCAGGGTGCCATCACCTATTTTTACGGCTCTTACTGGATATATTTCTCGGCCGGAGGGCAGTGGTTTTGTAAGGCAAGTTCCCCTAAGGGGCCGTGGTCTGCTCCTGTACAGGTAAAGGCTGATCCTGAAACAGGTAATCTTGGTTATGACAACTCAATTTTTGTGGATGACGACGGAAAGCCTTACATGGTAATAAAAAACGGTCAAAAAGTTAATCGTTTGCAAGCCTTGGGTAAAGATGGGCAATTGACAGATCATGTGATTAATCTCGACTGGGTAAACGCAAGGCTACAATATAGCTGGGCAGAAGGCCCGGTAATGTGTAAACGCAACGGCTATTATTATTACCTGCCGGCGGGTGATGTTACAGGCGGGCAATATGTTTTAAGAGGAAAAGAATTGACCGGCGATTCGACAAAATGGGAAAGGTTGGGTGATTTTTTTAAACCGATTACTGATGATAAGGCAGGTTTCCGCCGCCCTAACCACATTTCAGCCCCCGTTCAATTAGCCGATGGCACCTGGTGGACTATAGGACAGAGCTACGAGAAGTACGATGGCGACGATTGGTCAGGTGCCGGACGCCAAACCGCTCTTTATCCCGTAACATGGGAGGGCGACAGGCCATGGGGTATGGCGCCAACCGCCTCACCTATCCGAAAACCGAACCTGCCACAGTCGGGTATTTCATGGACAAGTGTGAAAACAGATTATTTTGACAGCAGTGAATTAAGCCTGAATTGGCATTTCCTTACTAAGAAAGCCTCAGCCTCTTATTCACTTACCGCCCGGAGGGGGTGGATAAGGCTTACGCCCGATTCTGCCCGGACCCACCTTGTTCAGAAAGAAACGGATCACTATTATTCCGCAGTGACAAAGGTTGACCTGCGTGCAACCAACGACAGTGTTAAGGCTGGTATTTATCTTACTAACGGAAACCAGGAGGTGGTGGTGAGGCTTTACAGCGGTTACAACAATGGGAAGAAAATTGTTTTTACAATGGATACCACGACTCGGAGCGCGCCAAATATCTTCGGAAACGTAGTTTGGCTGAAACTGGAAAGAAACGGCCACGAGCTAACCGGATATTATAGCGGCGACGGAAAAGCCTGGATTTCTTTAGGCAGGCCAATTAACGCAGTTAAACTTGATGAAGCCCAACCAAATTTTAATTCATGGGTAGGGACAAGCGTTGGTTTATTTGCAGAGGGCAAGCCGGCTGACTTCGATTGTTTTATTTGTAAGGATGGCTCCTCCTTATTGCCTGCAGCAGGATATAGTAATTACTATGGAATAGCAACTATTAATAAAGAAAAGTATAAAACGGTAACCAATACATCCTTGTATGGCGGATGGTTTATGATATCTGGTGTGGAAACTGGAAGTCAGTCGCCATCTTCAGTCCAGGTAGTTGCTTCCTCAAAACGCAAAGGCAAGCTTCAAATTTGGCTTGATGATCTTCAGAACGGTAAATTGATAGCCACAATACCGCTAAACGCTACTGGCAGCGGTAATTATAAAACATTTAGCGGGCGGCTTAAAAATGTTACCGGACAACATGACGTTTTTGTGCGGTACCCTGCTGGCGTTCCACAAGCCATCTTTATTAAAAGCATCAGGTTTCCTGGTAAGTAAGAGTAGGGTGGCTTTTAGTTATTAACCCATGAGAAAAATAGTAAGACATAATCTTTATTAAACCACAATATGAGTATGAAAAAAATAGTGTTATTGTATGTAATAGTTGCTTTGCTGCCTGCTTTGGCAAATAGTCAAAGTCAGAAAGCTTTAAAAAAAATGCCGGTTAAAGGGGCTTTCGCTTCCGGCATTTATCCTGATCTTTTTCATGAAGCGGGATATAGTAAAGGTGATATAAATATTAAGGTCGCGAAAGCTTACCATGATGTGTTTGAAGGCCCCAACAAGGTTTACTTCGAGGTGGGCGATTCAATGGCATATGTGTCTGATGTAAAAAACCACGATGYCAGGACAGAGGGCCTTTCATATGGTATGATGATCGCTGTGCAGCTTAATAAAAAAGATGTTTTTGACCGTATATGGCGGTGGTCAAAAAAATATCTTCAACACCAGGACGGGCCAAGAAAAGGATATTTTGCCTGGAGCATTAATCCTCAAACAATGAAGCATAATTCGGAAGGTTCTGCATCTGACGGAGAATTATACTATATCACAGACCTTCTTTTTGCCTCTAACAGGTGGGGAAATAATACAGGCATTAATTATTATGACGAGGCCAGGATAATACTGGATGCTATGTGGAAAAAAGATGGTACAGGGAATGTTCATCCTTTAATAAACATTGCGGCGAAGCAAATTTCCTTTGTGCCCGAAGGCACCGGGTATGAATGGACAGATCCATCCTATGATTTACCTGCGTTTTACGAGGTATGGGCACTTTATGCAAAAGACGGCCATGAACAATTTTACCGGGACTGTGCAGATACCGCAAGAGTGTTTTTACACAGGGCCTGTGACCCCGTTACAGCACTTAATCCTGACAATACCCATTTTAATGGTAAGGCACTCGAAGGGAGCCGGTTGCCGCCGGCTTTTCGTTTCGACTCCTGGCGCGTGCCAATGAATATCGCAATGGATTATGTGTGGTTTGGCAAGGACAAAAAATGGCAGCAAAATTATGCGAAGCGTCTTCAAAATTTTTTACGATCAAAGGGAATAAATGATTTTGAGGATCAGTTTAATACAGATGGATCCACGCCTGCCTTTATTCTACCCGCAGGAGGAGTTAGGAAGTTAAGGCATTCGTTGGGATTGGTGGCCACCTCTGCTGCGGCCTCGCTCATGATTGCAGATAATAAAAAATTCGATTTTGTGCGACCTCTTTGGAACGCTAAGCTCGAGCCTTATGCAGATGGATATTTCGATCCATATTATGACGGCTTGTTATATTTATTCAGCCTGATGCACCTAAGCGGTAAATACCAGCTTATACAACCACAAACCAATTGACAATTTATTTACCTATAAACAATATGAACAGATTAAAATATTTTAAGCAATTTTTTTTTGCGGCATGCGCCGTTCTTTTGTTTAACCTGCAGGTTTATTCACAAGATATAGTTAACCAGGCACGAGTGGGTTTTGATGTGTTTCATGCCGATATTATGCATGGCAAAATTGATACCATCACTTATCAATCAAAAACCGTGGGGAATACCCGCCGCGCGCTTATTTATACGCCTCCCGGATATTCTAAAAGTAAAAAATATCCCGTGTTGTATCTTTTGCATGGTATTGGTGGTGATGAAAAAGAATGGTATAACGGCGGCAGCCCGCAGGTTATATTGGATAACCTTTACGCACAAGGTAAAATTGTACCCATGATAGTAGTGTTGCCGAATGGCAGGGCTATAAAGGACGACCGCGCTACCGGAAATATTATGGCACCTGATAAGGTGCAGGGCTTTGCCGTTTTTGAAAAAGATTTGCTGAACGATCTGATACCATTTATTGATAGTAAATACCGCGTATATACTGATAAGGACCACAGGGCAGTGGCCGGCCTTTCAATGGGAGGTGGGCAATCATTAAATTTCGGCCTGGGAAACCTTGACGTATTTTCATGGGTTGGTAGTTTCTCCGCAGCACCCAATACTAAAAAGCCCGAAGAGCTGGTTCCCAACCCTGATGCGGTAAAAAGTAAGCTAAAATTACTTTGGATATCATGCGGATCAAGCGACGGGCTAATTGCATTCAGCAAACGTACTCACGATTACCTGGCAGAAAAAAAAGTGCCGCATGTGTACTATATAGAACCGGGTGTTCATAACTTTAAGGTTTGGAAAAACGGCTTATATATGTTTTCACAACTCATTTTTAAGCCAGTAAATGTTTCAACATTCCCCCAATATTCTTATAACGAAGTGGGCATACCGGCGTCTACTAATATTCCGGGCGTAAAGTTCCCGCAAATATTTCCAGACAATACAGTTTTTTTTCGTGTAAAGGCACCGGAGGCGAAGAGTGTTCAGATTGACTTATTGAAAAAATATCCGATGACTAAAGACACCGGGGGGTATTGGACGGTAACTACCGACCCAATTGTATTAGGGTTCCATTACTATTCTTTGATAATTGATGGCGTATCCGTTGTCGACCCTGCCAGTCAAACTTTTTACGGTATGGGGAGAATGGCAAGTGGTATTGATATTCCTGATCCGGAGGGTGATTTTTATACTACTAAGGATGTGCCTCACGGCGACGTACGTTCAGTAAACTACTACTCAAACATAACAAAGGTATGGAGGCGGGCAAACGTATACACGCCCCCCGGTTATGATATACAAATCGACAAAAAATACCCGGTACTTTATTTACAACATGGTTCGGGCGAAGACGAAACCGGCTGGCCTACGCAAGGGAAAATGAATTTTATCTTGGACAACCTGTTTGCCGGGAAACAGGCCACGCCCATGATAGTTGTTATGGACAGGGGGTATGCCACAGATCCAACACAGCCGGTAACCAGCACGCCCCGGGGAATGAGTATGGCAGGCAATGTTTTTCCGGATGTGCTCGTAAAGGAAATTATCCCGATGGTTGATGCAAAATTCAGAACGCTTGCTGATCGCGATCACCGTGCTATGGCAGGGCTTTCAATGGGAGGGTTTCAAACCTTCCAAACTACCATGACCAACCTTGACAAGTTTGCCTATGTGGGAGGTTTTAGCGGTGCGGGCTTCATGCAGCCTGGAACCGATATAACTAAAATGTACAATGGCGTATTTGCCGATGCAAATGCCTTTAACCAAAAGGTTAAAGTGCTTTATTTAAGTGTTGGTACTACCGAACCGGAAAGAATGCAAACCACCGTAAAAGGATTTCATGAGGCGCTTGAAAAGGCAGGCATTAAGCAGGTGTTTTACGAATCGCCGGGCACTGCACACGAATGGCAATCCTGGAGACGCTCCTTAAACCAGTTTGCAAGCCTGATATTCAAAAATTGAGTTCAAACATGAAAATGAAGCTTAGATTAATGGCAGTGACATGCCTCACCTTGCTGAGTCTGAAAAGTTATTCGCAAGACAAGAATTTTTACATATTTATCTGCTTTGGCCAATCAAATATGGAGGGTAATGCAAGAGTTGAAGCCGAGGATACTACCGCTGTTGATAGCAGGTTCCGGATGTTGCAGGCTGTTGATTGTGCAGACAGAGGCCGGATAAAAGATAATTGGTACACGGCCGTACCGCCATTGGCGAGGTGCAAAACGGGCCTAACCCCGGCAGATTATTTCGGCCGGACTTTGGTGGCTAACCTGCCTGAAAAAATAAGGGTTGGTATAATAAATGTCTCTGTCGCCGGTGCCAAAATCGAAGTTTTTGAAAAGGATAGTTATCAATCATATCTTGCAACGGCCCCCGGCTGGATGAAAGGTATAGTTGCTGAATATGGTGGAAATCCATACGCAAGGTTGATAGAACTGGCCAGATTAGCTCAACAGTCCGGTGTGATTAAAGGTGTTTTGCTGCACCAGGGAGAATCGAATCCTAACGATACGCTATGGACAAGAAAAGTAAAGGGAATTTATGATAATTTGATGAGGGATTTAAACCTGAAGCCTAAAAAAGTGCCTTTACTTGCTGGCGAGTTAGTAAATGCTGACCAGGGAGGTGCTTGCGCTATGATGAACAAGATTATTGCAACATTACCTCAAACAGTTGCTAATTCATACGTTATTTCTTCAGCTGGTTGCACCTGCTCCTCCGATCATCTGCATTTTACTGCCGAGGGGTATAGGTTATTAGGAAAACGATATGGCGGGACGATGCTTTCCTTGTTGGGTTACAAGCTTAAAGAAACCATTAAACTTTAACCAGTTAAAGATGAACAAGCTTAGCGATGTACACACAGTTAACATTTTCAATAAAAACATTAATGATCTATGAATTTTTCAACTGTCCATAAAAAAACTGATCGGGGCATCCTGCTCCCGGCAATTGCCTTTATTATTTTATCGTTTGTTCAATGTACACCAAAACATAAGGTGGTTTCATCATTTAAGGCAGGTACTATAGCCGGTCATCCGGATAAGGGTTTAAAAGATTATTATAAAAACTATTTCCCAATTGGTGTAGCGGTTAGTATGGCTTCCTTGCATGGCCCTGATTCTGCATTAATTGTCAAAGAATTTAACAGTATAACGCCCGAGAATGATATGAAAATGGGGCCGATACATCCGTCAGAAGATATTTATAATTGGGAAAATGCCGACAAAATTGTTGATTTTGCAGTGAGCCATCATATTAAAATACGCGGGCACAACTTATGCTGGCACAATCAGGAAGCTGCATGGATGTTTAAGGGGCCAAACGGAGGGCCGGTTACCAAAGAATTGCTGTTACAGCGTTTGAAGGATCATATTTTTGCTGTAGCAGGGAGGTATAGGGGGAAGATTTATGCCTGGGATGTGGTTAACGAGGCAGTTGATGACAGCGATGATACAACGCAGGTATATCGTAAAAGCAACTGGTACAACATATGCAATGGCCCCGATTTTATAGCGGCGGCCTTTAGATATGCGCATGAAGCCGATCCGCAGGCCAAGCTATACTACAATGATTATAACAGCGAACATCCGGTAAAGAGAGAAAAGATATATAAATTGTTAAAAAAATTGATTGAGGAACACGTGCCAATTGATGGGGTGGGCATGCAGGCGCATTGGAAGTTGAATGACCCATCGCCCTACGAATTGCGTAAGGCTTTGGATGAAGTAACTTCGTTAGGTTTAAAGGTACAATTTACCGAATTGGATATTACTATACGCGTACCACAACCAACACCTGCGCCCGGAACAACGCCTCAGACCGCCAAAACGCCGCCGGGAACTGATGCAGGTTATACGCCAGAATTGGAAGCCAGACAAATAGCGCAATACAAAATGGCGTTCGAAATTTTCCGGCAATATAAAAAGTTTATAACAGGCGTTACCTTCTGGAATGTATCTGACTGATACAGTTGGTTAGACGGGAGAGGTGGAGGATTAATGGGCGGAGCGGCCGCAGGCTTAAATACGCCCCGCGTGGTTAAAAAAGCGTATCCTTTATTGTTTGACGAAAACCGGCAACGCAAAAATGCCTACTGGTCTGTAGTGAATTTTTAGTCGTAGCGTTACTGAACAACGTAATCAGGCGGGCCTCCTGCACTTGTGAACCTGATTTCATTGTTTACTGCCAAAAACTATAAGGCTTTAGGTAGGCAGCCTGGGTTTAATAAGCAGGTATTGCTGAAACAGATAATTGATAAAAGTTAATAACAATTGGATACAATGAGGATTGCGTATTACAAACTGAAGTATATGACAGGATTAGTTAATAAAATAGGGTGCCTATGTACTGTGGCATTATTGATCTTTTCATCAGTACAAGCTCAACAAAAAAATTATGCGGGTAAAAAAAACAGCATACCTAATGGCTCCGGGCGATATAAATTATGGTATAATCAACCAGCTAAAAACTGGAATGAGGCCCTTCCTCTTGGAAACGGTTTTATCGGGGGCATGGTGTTTGGCGATGTGAAAAACGAACGTATTCAGCTCAATGAATCAACCATATGGGGAGGAGGTCCCAATAATACAATCGATTCAAATGCAAGGCCATACATTAATCAGGTGAGGCAACTACTCGCAGAGAAAAAGTATGCCGAAGCGCAGGAATTAGCTAACAGTAAACTTGGGCCAAAGGGTAATAGTGGCATGCCATACCAACTGGCAGGGAATTTATACCTCAGCTTTCCTGAAACAGGCACCGTTGGCAACTATTATCGCGATCTGGATATAGCGAATGCCACAGCTACAGTAAAGTATACTTTAAACGGAGTTAACTATAAAAGAGAGTTTTTTACGTCGTTCGGCGCAAACGCGTTCATGGTAAGGCTTACAGCCAATAAGCCGGGTATGATTAGCTGTAAGCTAAAACTTCAAAGCCCTCTTAAATCTTCAGTCGCCATAAATGACGAAAAAACACTGGTTTTATCCGGCGAGGGCAGTGAGCACGAAGGACAAAAAGGACAAATAGAATTTAATGTGCTCACCAGGGTCAAAAATTCTGGAGGCACAACCGTTGCAGATACTTCGGGCATTACTATCGCAAATGCAGATACAGCCGTGATTTATCTTTCGATGGCCACCAATTTTATCAACTATCATGATGTTTCAGCAAATTCCATGCTTCGGGCAGAAAACATTTTAAACAAAGCCTATCAGCACAGTTTCGATGAATTGTTAACCAAAAACATCAGGTATTATAGTTCGTATTTTGACAGGGTTAAACTCGATCTTGGTATAGATAGCGCTGCGAAAAAGCCCACAGACGTCCGTATCCAAAATTTTTCTAATAATAATGATAAACAATTAGCCGAGTTATATTTTCAATACGGTCGCTACCTGTTAATTTGTTCGTCTCAACCGGGATCGCAGCCAGCCAATTTACAGGGCATCTGGAACGGTGAAGTTAAAGGCCCGTGGGATAGTAAGTATACGGTTAACATAAATACCGAAATGAATTACTGGCCAAGTGAGGTAACCCAGTTAGCAGAATTAAGTACTCCGCTTTTTAATATGATCAGCGATTTGTCTGTTACCGGCACACCAACTGCAAAAATAATGTACGGAGCACGTGGATGGGCATTACATCATAATACTGACATTTGGCGCATTACCGGTGTTGTAGACGGCGCTTTCTGGGGTTTGTGGCCAACGTCAAATGCATGGCTTTGCCAACATCTGTGGGAACATTATTTATATTCAGGCGATAAAAAATTCTTAAAGCAATATTACCCGATAATTAAAGGTGCTGCGGAGTACTACATTGATGCCCTTCAAAAAGAGCGTGAACATGGCTGGCTGGTGGTATCACCCTCAGTTTCGCCCGAACACGAATATATCGATGGAAAAAACCAGGTTTCTGTCACTGCCGGTGCCACCATGGATAACCAGTTAGTTTATGGCTTATTTACTGATGCCATAAGAGCTGCAGCCGAATTAAATATTGACAAGGTATTTGCAGACAGCCTCGCCAGCTATCGCAGCCAATTGCCCCCAATGCAAATTGGCAGGTACGGGCAGTTACAGGAGTGGCTGGAGGATCTTGACCGTACAAATGATCATCATCGTCATGTTTCTCATCTATACGGCTTGTTTCCGGGAAATCAGATATCCCCATTTACACAACCGCAACTTTTTGCCGCCGTAAAAAAATCACTTGACTATCGTGGCGATGTCTCCACCGGCTGGTCAATGGCGTGGAAGATCAATCTTTGGGCGCGTTTATTGGATGGCAATCACGCCTACAAGCTTATTAAAGATCAAATAAAGCCCATAAACGGAAGTTCTGGCGGCACTTATCCAAATTTATTTGATGCGCATCCGCCCTTCCAGATCGACGGTAATTTTGGCTGTACTTCCGGGATAGCTGAAATGCTTTTACAAAGCCATGATGGTGCAATTTACCTATTGCCGGCATTGCCTGATGAGTGGAAGGATGGCAGTATATCAGGATTAATGGCAAGAGGTGGTTTTAAAATTGATATAACATGGGCTAACCATAAAATTGTCAAACTGGTGATACATTCCTCGCTTGGTGGAAACTGCCGGCTACGTGTTAATCAACAGATCGGTAGCAAATTGCTAACGGAAGCAAATGGTATAAATAAAAATCACTTTTACCAGGTAATGGATTTAAAAAAGCCGATTGTAAAAAGTGCCGATAAAAATATTATAGCTAAGCTAACAAGATCCTGGATGTACGATTTGCCGACACGCCCCGGCGAAACTGTTATTATTAGCAATTGAAAATCAGGAATTAATAAGCCCAAAAGGCGAAATTAGATTGCGGCAGTCGTAATTTTGAAAAGAATCCAATTAAGGTAACCGTAACCGGTCAAGGTGTGAATTTGATCAGCTTATCCAGGTTAGCGATGGTACGCAAGGTCAAATTTTAAATAACGTAAAATAGCAGCCGCAAAGTTGATCGATGCGACTGCTACGGGTGTTATTTTTTTTCCCCGGCTACTAAGTAAGTATTGATCATTTCTATCTTACCATTACTAAGGTGGCGCAGCTCGGTAACCTTAACATTTCTCAGGTTTGTTTTGCCTGAAAGTTCAGTGTCGTGATAAAATATGCACCATTTATTATTGAATTTAACAATGGAATGATGTGTTGTCCATCCTTGCACAGGTTGCATAAAGTGCCCGGCGTATACAAAAGGCCCAACGGGGCTGGAGCCAATTGCATAGGCAAGAAAGTGCGTGTCCCCGGTAGAATAAGTCAAATAATATTTGCCCATATATTTATGCATCCATGAGCCTTCAAAAAAGCGGCGATCGTGGTCCCCACCCAATAACTGATGTCCGGCGCTATCAATAATCAGCGCATTTTGCACTTTTCCGTCAAATTCCATCATGCTTTTATCCAATTTAACTACCCTGCAGCTTATTGCCGGTCCCTTATCATTATGAAGATCTGTTTTTGAACCATTAGGTTCATATTTTCCGGTTTGCCACCGCTGTAGCTGGCCACCCCAGATACCTCCAAAATACATATAGGCTTTACCGTCATCATCAACAAATACAGCAGGATCAATACTGTAGCTTCCGGTAATAGGATGTGGATTGGCCTTGAACGGCCCTGCAGGGTTATTGGATGTTGCGCATCCTATTTGAAAAACACCATCCTTGTTTTTTGCCGGAAAATACAGATAGTATTTTCCATTCTTATAGGCAGCATCGGGTGCCCATAACTGTTTGCTAACCCATGGAATGTTTTTCATATCCAGGGCGACACCGTGGTCTGTAACTTTTCCGCCTATCCGGTCAAGCGAAAATATATGGTAATCGCGCATTGCAAAATGGTCGCCGTTATCGTTTTCGGGTACACCTGCATCGATGTCATGAGAGGGATAGATGTAAATTTTCCCTTTAAACACATGAGCAGAGGGGTCTGCTGTATAAATATTTTTAATAAGTGGGGGATTAAGATATTTGACTTTATTGGCACTTTTCTGCGCAATTAACGGATTGAATAGGAGGGTTGACACAGCGGTCAGCATAATCATCTTTAAAAACGTCTTCTTCATATTTTCGATTTATTTAATTATTTATCTTTAATTATACCTCAAAATCCTCGGGTCGTTTCTTATCCTGAATTTTAGAACAATTTTACGGGGCGTATACTGCATCAGCTGGAGTTAATTTTTTTTTGTTGTGGGACGAATATAATCCGGTTGAACATCCTACGTACGCACATTTGTATGTATATATACATCATATGTTCAACATATCGGCGTAACACGGTTTATCTGAGTTTTTTATGCAGCGATAAAATTATTATTGGATGAAACTGACAAAGTCCTGATCTTATCGCACAAATTTTGAAGGCATTGTAGGCGTTTGGTATAATAACAATGGGTTATCATATCTGGCTGTCGGGTAGTTAATCGATAGGTTTATTCAGATGTTATATGAATATGTACAAATGTTGTGTTTCGGGCTGCCGTACCCTTTTATATTTGTTAATTGCTTTGTTAGTATTATTATAAGATGTAAGGCTGGTTTAAATTTTAGGTATTTTTTATTATAGCCCAAGTTTATTATTGCGCTGCGTTTATGATACCCGATATTAAGGGGCTGAAAAAGATTCGTTTCCAATTTTAAAATCAATTATCATGTTATCGCGATTTGCAAAAATGATCATGTTTTTTGCTACAGGTATTTGTGGTTTAATACTATCATGTAAGCCACATTCCCCGATGAAAATGGCAGACTTGCTGCAACAGCTCAAAAAGCGAAATTATAATCCCCAAAACATCTTTAGCTCCGATGCCCGGCTTGCCGCCTGCGATTCGCTGTTAAAGGTTGATTCGCCAAACTATGATGTTCAATTGTTGTCAAAAAAAGCTTTGTTTGAATTACAGGAAGGTCATGAACAAGAGGCTATTGATATATATTCAAAAATTTCAAAACTGCCCCGTTATATGAACCCCGTAAATATAATGCCTGATCAGGCTGTCGCCTATATGCGTTTAGGTGAACGTGCCAATTGCATGCTTAGCCACAACGGCTCATCATGCATATTTCCTATTAAAGGAGCTGGCATACATCAAGCTCAAACAGGATCGCAGCAAGCAATTGAAACACTGGAAAATATCTTGAAAAGTAATGCTCACGATGCCCAGTCCCGATGGCTGTTAAATATAGCTTATATGACATTAGGTCGTTATCCAACACAAGTTCCTGCCCAATATTTGATCCCTAATTTAAATGCCGACGACGGGCAGTACAAAGTGAAGCCATTTACAGATGTAGCAGCAAACGTTGGTATTAATCTGAATAGCAGGGCAGGCGGCTCCATAGCCGAGGATTTTGACAGTGACGGTTATATAGACATTATTACCACAGGGATGGATCTTCAGGATCACATGCATTATTTTCATAACAATGGAGACGGTACTTTTAGCGACCGCACAGGTCAAAGTGGCTTGCAAGACGTGGTAGGCGGCCTTAATATTGAACAAACCGATTATAACAACGATGGCCATCCTGATATTTTTATAATGCGGGGAGGCTGGCTTAGGGACGGTTTTGGCAACCAGCCAAGTTCGTTACTTAAAAACAACGGCCATGGTGGGTTTACCGACGTAACCATCGCAGCCGGCCTGAAATTTATGCATCCTACGCAAACTGCAGTATGGAACGATTTTAATAACGATGGCTGGCTTGATGTTTTTATCGGGATGGAAAGTCATGGTGGGGCCGATCCTAAGAATAACCATCCATCGGCACTTTACATAAATAACCATGACGGTACTTTTAAAGAAATGGCTCAAAAAGCGCATTGCCGGATCAACGATTTTGTAAAGGGTGTAACGGCTGCGGATTACAATAACGACGGCTGGCCTGACATTTTTGTTTCTACAATGAGTGGAAGAAAATATTTGCTGAAAAATAAATGTAATGGGGGAAAAGATGTAGATTTTGAAGATGTTACAAAAAAAGCGGGCATTAATATCACACAAAATACATTTACTACCTGGTTCTATGATTACAACAACGATGGATGGCCTGATATTTTGGTTGGCAGTTACAATTTTACCACAACCCTGGGTTATTATGCTGCGTTGGAGGCTTTGGGCACACCTGTAACAGATAATGGCAATATTTTTCTTTTTAAAAACAACCGCGATGGTACGTTTACAAATGTAACCCGTGAGGTAGGGCTGAACAAGGTAGTGTTTAGCATGGGAGGTAATTTTGGTGATATTGATAATGATGGCTATCCTGATATTTATTTTGGTACTGGCAATCCGGATTTTGGATCGCTTATACCGAATAAGCTTTTCCGGAATATAGGGGGCAAAAAGTTTGCCGATGTAACCAGTTCGTCACGTACCGGCAATTTGCAAAAAGGCCATGGTGTATCGTTTGCCGATTTTAGGAATAACGGCCTGCAGGATATTTTCATCGAAATGGGCGGCGCTTATATAGGTGATGCCTACAAAAGCGCATTATACCTTAATCCCGGCCAAAATAGTAATAATTGGATAGGGTTGAAGCTGATTGGTAAAAAGTCAAACAGGTGTGCTATCGGGTCAAGAATCAAGGTCACTTTTACAGAAAATGGTTTACAAAGAAATGTGTTTAAGGATGTAAATTCCGGCGGAAGCTTTGGCTCATCTCCTCTGCGGCAGGAAATAGGCGTAGGACAGGCCAGTATCATCGACGATATCGAAATCCGGTGGGCAGGCAGCGGCACAGTGCAGCATCTTAAAAAAATAACGCCTAACCAGTTCCTGGAAATAGCAGAAGATGGCAAGGTAACACCACTTAGCTTGAAGGTACTTAAATTTAACACGGGTGAGCCGGCGATGTCGATGAAGATGGCTGATATGTAAAGGCTAAAGATGTTAAGTATTGTATATAGAAAAGTGCAAATCTAAATTCCCATGCAGGGTGTCATGGCCGATGATTTAGATTTGCACTGATAAGAACCGATTATTAGAAACAGCCAATCGAGAATTATCCAAAAACAATATTTAATTAAAATTTGACAAGCCTGGTTATTCCTGAATTATTTTTTATTGATACCTGTGCTACCTTATCATTGATGAGGATAAATCTGGAGGATTGGGAAATAAACGAACTGCCATAATAAAATTCTTGTTTGGTATGACTGCCGTTTTTATAAGTGACAACAGCGCTTTGATCTGTATCATCTATTTTTAACATAGATACGTTAGCATTTAATTGAAAAATCCGGAGCGGCCCTAAGTGCTCGCTTGCCGCCATGAGATAATTATTGTTTGCTCCCCTTAATTTTACGAGCGCCTTTCCATCGCCAGGTAAGTATATTCCGCTGCGTGTAATTGATAAAGGGGCAAACTCACCTTTGCCGTTACCTTTTAGCAACAAACCATTTAAGGCATCGTATCTGCCAATTGAAACATCAGTGCTAAAATCATTTCCATTAATCAATAAATCGAGATTACCGTCTGCATCAAAATCGTCGGCCACCATCCCATTTAATGCTGAAACCTGCGCTTCAAGAGGTAGAGGAACTATCGTAAATTTACCTTCGCCATCGTTTTTAAAATAGCACGACCTTAACTCTGTAGCCTTAAGCCGCAGCGCATTTTTCATTTGGTCAGCACTCAGTAAATCCTGCATGGTAGCCTCCGCATACGAATGATAATTAGTGAATTTTGCACGTAAAGTTATCATTTGCTTAACGGCATCGTCCCTTACATTTGCAGGATATTCCCGTTTAACGTCATCCTTTCCTGGAAGGAACAATGATGGAAATGCGTCAAACCGGTTTCTTTTGTCGAAGTCACTTGCTGTAATAAAGGCCGGGAATTCGGCGCTGGCCTGATAAAGGGTATTCAAGCCTACATTGCCAACTATGTAATCCATTCTGCCTGTATGCCTGAAATCACCTGCAATTATTGAGGTCCACCATCCGGGTTTGTCGCCAACGCCAGTTTTTGCTGTAACATTTGCATATCTTCCGCCTAAGTTTTTCAAGAAAGTTATTGGCATCCATTCTCCTGCTAATATCAGATCTGTTTTACCATCGTTGTCGAAATCACTAAAAATGGCATCACATATCAACCCTATCTTTTTCAGATCGGGAGCAACTTCATTGGTCACATCAGTGAATCTCACCTTCCCATTTTTTGTGTCGTTTCTTAAAATATAGCTATTTACCGGTTCAGGGTATCTCCATGGTTCCACGCGCCCTGAAATAAAAAGATCTAATTTGCCGTCGTTGTTGTAATCAAAAGCTCTTACACATAACTTACTTTTAAAACATACCGGTAACGCATCCTTTGCAAGCGTAAAATAGCCTTTGCCATCATTAATATATAAGCGGTCCTGGTATGCCGGATCATTTGCCGGGGTTTTATAACCACTACCGGTAATTAATACATCAGGAAATTTATCACCGTTTGAATCAAAAATGAGAATTCCCCCATCAAGATAGGGGTGATCATACTTCTTTCCTTCCAAAAGGCCTCGTTGTATAAATGTGCCGTTCTTTTGCTGAAAAAAGACCTGGGCCGGCTCGGTCAAATTTCCACCAACAACGATATCATCTAAGCCATCGCTGTTCATATCGCCGATGGATAGCGCAGGATTGTATTCTGAAAGCTTATGTGGCAAAAGCTTTTGAATATTAAAATCTGTATAATCCGTGTCGCGATGAATGTATTTAACCGCGCTTTTGCCCGTGATATTTGTAAATAGCGGAGTTTTTGCCTTTAAAGGATTTGCCCAGGTATAGGTTTGATGAGCATTATTAACGTTTGCCAACAAAGTTTGATCTGCATCTACATTTAAAAATGTTTGCCTGTATTCGTTCGGCCACTTAACAACTACCGAGTCTATGGTTTTGCATTCGCCTAACCCAAAATGTGCAATAGGTTGAATACTGGTAAGGTAGCCCCTGTAAGGGTTGTTTTCGTAAACCTGATGTAAACCGTGCTGGTAATATACATCAACAAAAGTTCCGATTCCCTCACGGTTCTGATTGGGCCCTTCAAACTTTATGTTGAGGTAATGATGCACATTTTTTTTATCCTCCCCGGCAGTGTTTTTATAAATTAGCGCTTCATCATTGATATTATTAATGACGAGATCCATTGCGCCGTCATTATTTAGGTCGACATATACGGCACCATTTGAAAAGGAGGGAATACCCAAACCCCAATCCATGCTCACATCCCTAAACTGCAAACCGCCATGATTGCGAAATGCATAATTATGAATTTTGACTGACGGTATCTGACTAAGAATTTCTTTTTTTGGCGCAACTAAAAATGCATTGGACCTATAAGCGATAAAATCATGATCTGTAACGTCGCGAGGATAACCGTTCGTAACTATAATATCGCGGTAACCGTCATTGTCAAAATCCGTTACCATCGGTGTCCAGCTCCAGTCTGTTTGAGCCACACCACTTAAAAAGCCAATTTCGCTAAAGACAGGATGCCCCAGCTGGTTATTTTCTTCAACAGACGGCCCTTGATTTAGCTGAAGTGTATTTCGAACATATTGATATTGATAACCATAGTGGTCAAAGTTTTGAATAGTTGTATAGCTGCTGGGGCCCGACATCATTTTTTTTCGGAAATTATCAGCAGGATTCATATCCAGTTCAACTATATCGGCCAGTCCATCGTTGTTTATGTCCTCAATATCCTGACCCATAGCATTGAAAGAGGTATGCTTAAAATACGCTTTCGACTTGTCGGTAAAAGTGCCGTCATGATTGTTGATGTACAATATATTATTCGACAGAAAATCGTTTGTAACATATATGTCTTTCCAGCCGTCGAGGTTAATATCAGCAATAGTTGCCGCATGTCCGTATCCCTCTATTTTGATCCCTGCGGCTAATGATACATCTTTAAACACCGGGTGTTTAAGTTTCGGGTCCCAATCGTTCCGATATAATCGTCCCATGCTTCTGCCGGTGCCGTTGATATTAATAGGCCTGAACTGGTTCGGGAACTCAGCAGGGTTTGGCTCATTAACAGTCAGGTACATATCAAGGTCGCCGTCATTATCATAATCGAAAAAGCTGGCCATCGTAGAAAATAACTGACTATCAAGGCCGTATTCCTTCGCTTCTTCTTTAAATATGGGCACACCATTTGCGTTAACCCCTTGGTTTATATACAATAAATTTTGCCTCTTTCGCGGCTCGTTTGCAAAAGAATTACATACGTATATATCGGGCAACCCATCGTTATTGATATCAATTACAGCAGCACCGCGGCCCCAACGGGCTTTGCCATCTACTCCTGCCCAAGCGGTAACATCCTCAAACCTGAAATTACCTTTGTTAAGATATAGCTTATTCGGTACCATGTTGCCCACAAAATAAATATCCGGTAAGCCATCGTTATTAAAATCACCTATGCCAACACCTCCACCATTATATACAGTGGCATTATCGATAGGGTTAATCGAATCGTTTTCTGTAATCAGGTTATTAAACACAATGCCGGAAACAGAAGATGGTATTTGCTCAAATAGCGTATGTTTTTTACAGGAAGAAATTAGTAGGGCTACAGTAAAACCGACAAGGAGGATTTTCATAATTTAACATTAATAAAAGCAGGCGGCTTACGGGCCGCCTGCTTTAAGAATTGGTTTAATAAATTAATAGCCGGGATTTTGGTGCCCAGTAACAAGAGGGTTATTATCCAACTCGGCTTGAGGTATAGGTAATAACTCGTCTCTGTTAGGGTGGAATGAAGCAATCGGCTCTGTAGCGAAATATCCTTTTTTGCGCCACCTTAAAATGTCGATGTTACGCACTTCTTCATCGCCTAATTCCACCATTTTTTCGTGCATGATGGCCTTAACCACGTCGCTTTTGGAAGCGACCGGAAATTGAGTTGTTGGATAAGGGGGCATGGCAACATCTGGCCTTGCACGTACCATATTAAGGTATGCTACGGCTCCGGCTATGTCGCCCGTTTCATTAGCACACTCAGCAAGGTTAAGTAAAACTTCTGAATAGCGTAGAATACGTTGGTTGTTACCGCCGGGGTGGAAGCCTGCAGTACTTGCACTTTCCTGGTATATGATCATAAATTTACGCCAGCTAATCTTTTTGGTAACGCCGTTCAACACCGAAGAATTACCGTTTTGATCGGCATCAGTTAAAGTGCTTTGGTCATTGTTATATACGTCGCCGGTCTGATAAACGCTATATGAAAAACGGGGATCTGTTTTTGCCGCACCTGTAGCTTTGTTTTCAAATTCATTCAGGTATTTGTTTGAAGGAATAAGGTTTCTCCATGCAACAGGGCAGTATTCCTGATTTCTAACTGTTGACTGCTCTTCAGTTGCGCTTTCGCCTCCCCAGTTGTAACCATTAGTTCCTTTATCCACAAATACAACTTCAAAAATTGATTCATTGTTAAATTCGGTGGCTAACTCAAAATTATCAAGATAACGTGCAGTTAATGAATAGCCATCGGCTCCGCTGGTAGGTATCTTAAGGAGCGCGGCCTTAGCATCAGCATAATTACCTTGTTGCATTAACACCCTGCCCAGCATTGCATTGGCGGCAGATGCCGTGGCCCGTCCCTTGTCGGTAGCTGATTTTCCGGGCAATACTGCTGCGGCATCTTTAAGATCCTGAATTATCTGCGCATAAACGGCGGTAACATCGGCGCGTGGTTTAAAGTCGGTAGGGCTTTTAGGAACTGATGTTACCAGCGGCACACCGCCCCACATGCTAACCAGGTCGAAATAAGCCCAGGCACGTAGAAATTTCGCCTCGCCCACTGATTTTTTCGCGTCTGCTACGTCATCTGTAACATTTGGTGCATTATCTGTTACAACATTTGCACGAAAAATTACCGTGTACCAGCCATTCCATACAGAATTCATCACAGAGTTTGTAGGATCGTCAGTATTGTTGAGCAGTTGGAGCCTTGGAGCTTCTAATTGTCCGCCGCCTGGCGCTACCTCGTCGCTCCTTGTATCATGCAGGTAATACCACTCCCGGGATACGAGGTTGTTTTGATGCATAACCGCATAGATGGCGTTAACGCCCGACTTTAATTGCGCTGCCGTTTTATAATAGTTATCTGTAGTAAGGTTGTTGGGATCAGATGTATTTAGCGCTGTTTTTTTACAGGACAATACAATCACCGTTATCGTTAGTAAGATAATGGTTGACAATAAATAAATTTTTTTATGTTTCATAATATATCAATTTAATGATTGTTAAAATGTTGCCTGTAAACCTACCTGGAACACCCTTGGCGAAGGATATTGACCATAGTCTATACCGTTTGTAAGCGTTCCGTTTTTAGAGCCGACCTCAGGATCAAGCCCGGTGTACTTTGTAATAGTGAACAGGTTTGTTGATGATAAATAGATCCTCACTTTGCTTACTAAATTGTTACTGGCCGTTTTAAGCCACGGCATTGGCAAATTGTAACCTAACTGGAGGTTTTTCAGACGAAGGTATGAGCCGCTTTCGACCCAGCGGGATGATGGCCTTACATTCGAGTTCGGGTCTCCTGAAATAGCCCTCGGGATATCGGTATTTGTATTGGTGGGAGTCCAGGCGTTTAGCACCTTAACATCTGAGTTAAACAACCTTGACATACCTTGAGCGATGATTTTTTCGGCGTTGAATATTTTATTGCCATATACTCCCTGGAAAAATAAAGCAAGATCGAAGTTCTTGAAACTGGCAGAATAATTTAAAGAATAGGTGAATTTAGGGAGGTAACTGCCCAGGTTAACCCTGTCATTAGCATCAATTACATGATCATTATTAACGTCCTTAAATTTCAGATCGCCCGGTGCTGCACCTGTTTGAGTTGCATGACTGCTTACATCAGATGCATTTTGGAATATGCCTTCCACCACATAGCCGTAGAAATACTGGATAGATTGACCAACCGAGGTGTTGGTAAGTGGCCCGCCACCACCAAAATCTGCATCGCCGCCTGCAGTTATCGTGCCGTTTGCCGCTCCTGTTAATGAGGTAACTTTATTTCTTGCTAAACCAAACACGGCTGATACATCATATTTAAAATCGCCGGTTGTTTTATGGTAACCTGCGGTCAACTCAAGACCAGTATTTTGCATGGAGCCAACATTGGCCAAGGGGGCGCCAACACCTTCGCTGGGTGGTATCGGTACAGTTAAGATCAGGTCATCAGTTTTTCTTTTATAAACCTCGGCCGATAGCGTAAATGCATTTTGGAATAAGCCCAGGTCAAAACCTATGTTTGTTGATTTTGTTATTTCCCAATGAAGGAAATAGTTACTTAAGGCGCTATAAAAAGATCCGTTACCTGAGTTATTACCCGTTGCCAGGTTGCCAAACGGGTATGTTGTGCCACCCGCAGAAACATTGGAAACGTAAGGGTAATTTCCCAATACGGTTCCGTTTATCCCGGTAACGCCGTAACCGCCCCGTATTTTTAATTCGCTTACCGATTTAACGTTTTTCATAAAACTTTCCTGATCAACTTTCCAGCCCACTGATACTGCAGGGAAGTTTTCATATTTGTGGCCGGGAGCCCAAACCGACAATCCATCGCGGCGTATCGAGCCGGAAATTAAATATTTCCCCTCAAAATCATATCCAACCCGGCCTACTAACGAATGCAGAACATTAGTACCATAAGTGTAATTGGTAGTTGTATTTGTAGCATTGTTTAGTGTGCGTATAATGTTGTTGTTTTGATTGCCAAAAGAGTTTTGACTGTCGCTGCGGTTGGTTTGCACTTCGTAAACTGCCAATGCCGAAACGTGATGTTTGCTGGCGAAGGTGTGATCGAAAGTTAATTGTTGTGTGTACAACGTAGTTGTGCCGGTGCCTGTATTTTCGGTTATTGATGCAAGCGGGTTGCTTGATGTACCGCCATCGTTATATATTGGGGTATATTGCTCTTGCCTGTTTGTTCCATAATCAATGCCGTAAGTAGAATTGAATTTTAGCCATGGGGTAAACTTTACTGTTAAATAAGCGTTACCGCGGATTCCAATACCATAATTGCGGTTTTCGTTAATTAGTGCCTGTTCTATCGGATTTACCGGGTCGGCGCCGTCAAAACTGCTTTGAGGACCAAAAAAACCACCGGCATTGTTTGGATTGTAAATAGGTAAGTATGGCTGCATCCTTATTACATTGGTAATGGGTGTTCTATTGCCTGGAGGAATCCCAAAGCGTTGGCGGGTTACCGAAGCATTGAATGTTTCGCCGATTGTAATAAACTTATTCAGATTATGATCAGAATTCATTCGGAAGCTTTTACGGCTGAAATTAGTTCCAACGGTAATACCATCCTGATCAAAGTAACTGGCAGATGTAAATATGCGTGAATTCTCATTCCCGCCGCTTAATGAAACAGCATGTTGCTGCACAACTCCTTTTTTGAAATAAGCATCCTGCCAGTCTGTATTGGTTTGGGCGAAGGTTTGTGAAGAACCCGCATAAATAGGCTGATTAAAGTTTGCCTGTTGTAAACGCGGTGGTATGCCAATACCGGCGGCTCCGTTCAAAGCCCTTTCATATTGTAAATATTGGCTTGTATTGAGAAGGTCATACTTTTTAGTAACTTCCTGAAATCCCGCATAGGAATCGAAGCTTAACACAACTTTACCACTGGAACCCTTCTTGGTTGTGATGATGATAACGCCGTTGGTTGCTCGTGAACCGTAAATCGCCGCGGCGCTCGCGTCCTTGAGTACATCAACTGATTGTATATCTCTTGGATCAAGACTGCCGATAGAACCGGGAAAACCATCAATAATATATAATGGATCAGATCCGTAACCTACAGAACTTACACCCCGTATCTGTACAATTGGCGCGGTACCCGGCGAACCATTGTTGGTAACCGTTAAACCTGCCACCCGGCCTTGTAAGGCCTGATCAACACCGCCAACAGGTAAAGCTGATATTGTTTTGCCGCTCACGGACGAAACCGCGCCCGTTACGTTGGCACGCTTTTGTGTTCCATAACCTACAACAACTACTTCGTTTAATGATTTAGAATCACTTCTTAACGATACATTAATCACCGATTTGCCTGAAACAGAAACTTCTTTTGACGCGTAGCCTACAAAACTGAAAACGAGTACCGCCTGGTCGTTAGGTACTTCAATGCGGAACGCGCCATTGTTGTCGGTTCCAACCACCGTTGTGGTGCCTTTTAAGGTAACAGTTACACCTGGTAATGCTGAACCGTTTTCATCGGTTACTTTACCCGTTATGACCTTGCTTATGACTGATTTGATTACATCAGGGTCTGCATGCCGCAAATGAGCCGGGTCATTAGCCGCAAACGTGGAATTTATAATAGTAATGCATATAAATACTATTATAACCGTCATTCTCATGAAAGTGCTTAGTAAATATTTTTTTTTCATATTGTGGTTTATTAATTGAAAACATTGGTTGAGAAATTGGTAAGGTTCAGCACTTATATTAAACAGGTCTTTGCATTGGGTAATGGTTAGGTGATAGATGAATTAACTCATCTGGAATAATAAACCATACGGTTTGAAGAAGACTTCATTTGTTTTAATAAAGAGCGGTTTACTTAATTGGTTGCTTAACCGGTAGCTTGTATCAGGTTCGGATTTATTAGTTATAGAATCCATAATATTGATACCGATGTAGTTTACTGCGGGCCACGATCTGTAACCGGCGAAACAAGTTCTCTTGGTTTATTCTTTCATAATATATCTCATAAAGGGTTGCAATCGATTGTAGAGCCGGGCCGGTTTGTACTTCCCTGAATACGACTAACCATAGTATACAGGTCGAATCAAGCCTTAATAAAACTTAAATCGAAATCTTGACAGAACTTGCCGGTCGGCTTTATTGGTTATAATTTAGCAGCTACCTGACTTAGAATTGTAGCAGCTTTGCAAGCGTAAAATTACTTTTGAAGCAGATTCAGGTAACCAATTTTTTACCATAAAAACACAACATTTGTCAACTTACACCATATTCATGATCAACCGCCGTCGCCGCAGAGGTAAAAACGTGGCTGATTAAGAGGAATAAGAGTTCTTATTATACATGCTGTTAAAATGTTGTGGAAATGCTTCAACATTGTTTTGTTCTTGCAGCTATTTACGAGTATTATCAGGGAACCCGGTTGTGCTTGTACTGATGACCGGAAGCGATTGCCATGGAGTGGGAAAACAAGCACATCCCGGCAATAATTAACGGCCGGTATGGCGAACAGACCGCGGGTGCAGACATAGCCCTTAAGAAATGGAACGAGCAGGAAGGAAGTTAATACTGCGCACCGGACGGTATAAGGTTGGTTGGCCAAAATTCAAAAGATAGTGCCCTTCAGGGAAAAGTTTTTATACCATAAACGAGTGCGGTTTTACATCTTGAAAGCAGATTGTCGTGTTCCAGCCATCCGTCAAGGGTAGTGCATGATTGGCCCTGTTATTGTTACCATCTCGAGACACTATGTTTATTGACTATACCGTTGTTGCAGATCAGAAATAACATCAAATTCATCAGCCACTTTTGTTATCAAACTTTCAAATACTTTAAAGTATTGGGCATATACCTGGTGGTTTTCGGCGTTGGGTAAGTAGGTTTGGTGCATGGTCACCGTTTTTGAGGCTTCCTCTAAAGAAGGATAAATGCCCATCTCGGTCGCGCTTAACAGGAATGCACCCTTGCCTATACTGTCGCCATGGCTAAGCGTGCTTACCGGCTTGTTAAATATATCTGCAATGATTTGCGTGCAAAATGGTATAGAAGCAAAACTACCATTGATAGACAGACCTTCGATATGACGGTGCTTTTCCAGTGTGCGGCCAATGCTGTACATCTCGTATAAAATCCCCTCTATGGTGGCCCTGATAAAGTGTTTGCGTTCGTGCCTGATATTTATGCCAAAATAACATCCCCTTGAATTTGGGTTCCAAATAGGGGCCCGTTCACCATGCAAAAATGGAAGGAAAATTAAGCCCCCCGAACCAACTTCTACGCTTGCAGCTTCCTCTATCAGCATTTCCATTGATTGGTCAACATCAAAAGCTTTTCGAAAATCGCCAAATTGTTTGGTAAACCAATTGAATATTACCCCGCCGTTACTTGTTGGCCCGCCGGTAATGATATGCTTCTCTGTAAGCAGGTAGTTGAAAATTTGCTGTTGGGGGTCTTCTATTATTTTATCGCCTATTATCCGGAATGCGCCGCTATCTTCAATGGTGATCGTAGCCATACAGTTTTCCCATACACCGGCACCCAGGGTGGCCAGACAGCCATCGCTGGATCCTATCAGGATTTTAACCGTCGGTAACAATTTTAAAACCCTTTGATATTCTTTTTTTAGCACTACGCCCGAATAGAAAACAGGATGCAGATCGGGTAGCTCCTCCGGTGTGATCCCGGCAAACTCCAGTGCAGCCTGGTCCCAGGCCAAATTATGGATATTCATTAGCCCGGTTGCAGAGGCAATACTGTAATCTATCACACATGCACCGGTCAGCTGTTGAATGATATAGGTTTTTATGGGCATAAATTTCCTGGCCAGTCTGAATTTCTCAGGTTCGTGGTTTTTCATCCAGGCAATTTTTATCAACGACGACATCGGGTGGATAGGTGTTCCGGTGGCTTTATAAATCTCCTCGCCCAGGCTGCTTTGTTTAAGTTCAGCCGCCTCTTTTTTGCCCCTGTTATCTGCCCAGGTAATCGCGTTGCCTAATGGTATACCATCTTTATCCACTGCCAGCAAACTATGCATAGATGAGCCAAAGCAAATACAGGTCACGGTATATTTTTTAGGGTATATCTGCTCAATGAGCAGATTTTTCAAAATATAGAGCATGGTAATAAACATTTGCTCCGGATCCTGCTCGCTATGGTCGGGCTGCTCATGAAAGGTTGGGTAATGCCCCTTTGACGAACTGATTAAATTGCCGGAAAGATCAAAGGCGAAAACCCGTACAGCGGCCGTGCCCATTTCTATGATGATGATACAATTCATGATGTATGTTGATGATCTGGTGTTTTATTTTTCCTGAACTCGCTTGGGGTGTACCCCGTAAGTCTTTTAAAGGTTGTGGAGAAATGCTGCGACGAATAAAAGCCGGTGTTCAGCGCTATGTCGGTAACATTTACCTGGTTTTTTTTCAGCAGTTTGGTTGCTTCGGTTATCCTGATATTGATTAAATAATTCAAGGGCGAAAAGCCGGAATAGTTTTTTACCTTTTCGGTGAAGGCGGTAGTACCCATACCGATCAGTGCAGCCATTTCTTCCACCGTCCATTGATGGGCAAGATTTTGCCGCAATGTTTGCTCCAGCTTTAAGAATGTTTGAGGGAAGTCTCTTCTGGAATTGTTTTGCCGGATCAATTGCCGGCTGATCAACACAAAAAGTTCATCGAGCAACTGGTTTACACGCGTGTAAAAGCCTACTTCCTCGTTTTGTAATTCCAACTGTAGGTTTTGCATTAATGTGTGCGCTTCTTTTAGTTTTAAAACAAGCTGTTGCTTATTTACCATCAAAATTTGGTTAATAGATAATTTTTCCTTTTTGGTGAGCCCGCTCCATTTGCCAGGCAAAAGCTTTCCGCAATCTTCGGTAGAAATTTTTATCCAAAATAAAGTACCTATATTTAATATTCCGCTTTCCCCGCCAATGCGTTGCCCGGGCAATACTATTGCAAAATCACCAGGGTATAAGGTATGGTCTTGTGAATCAATTATCCAGGTAAATTTCCCTTCTAAAATATAGTACAGGCAAATGCAGTCCGTAACGTTACTGTTAAAGGAGTTAAGTTGGATAGTGCTGTTCTTTTTGTGGGCAAACTCCAGAATATGCGGAAAATGCACAAGTTCTTTCGATGCTCCCTGCTGAAGTATCAATTGATTCATCCAGGATAATAATTGGTATACGTTGCTGCCATCTCTGTACTGCCACGGGTATCCGGGAACCCAAATGATACCCATAAAAAGCAAGTTTACATAATATAAAATGAAGATTTGTATAAAAACCATCACTGTTTTTTAATGGTATTTTCCCGGTTTAATATTATCATACTTTGTATATATTATAAACAGTTCCAATAAAAACCAAAGCCACTAATTAGCCGGGCCCCCACCCTGTAGCAGTGTGTGTAGTAAAATGTATGATGATAAAATGGTGTCTTCTTTCCCGTACTGCAGGTATTGCATTGCTGCAATGCTGTTTATTTTTTTGTAATGCTTTTGCCCAGCAAATTTCCAGGGACGAGTTGATATTCCTGACTCCGGAGTGGAAAGGCGAACGCTTTGCCGATGGTCGTCCCAGGGTATCGGATGCTATTTTGGCCCGGATGAAGCAGGTAAGTATTGAAGAAGCCTGGGCCGTTTTGAAAAATTCCGGCTATGGCTATCAGCTAACCGAGAACTGGTTGGTAATAAACCCGGATAGCGTTCTGGTAGGCCGCGCTGTAACCGCAATTTTTATGCCTGCACGCCCTGATGTATGGAAAGCGATCGACGACAGGGGAAAAAAAGAGGGCAGAAAAGGACAAAATACCTGGCCCGTAGACCTGCTGGTAAAAGGCGATGTGTACGTGGCAGATCAGTTCGGCGCCCACAAAAACGGACCTACCATTGGTGATAACGTGGGTAATGCTATCTACGCAAAAACCGGTAACGGTATAGTTTATAATGGTGCAGTAAGGGATCTGCGCGGATTAAAAGAGATTGGCGGCTTTACATCCTTTGTAGAAAGCTACGACCCATCGTACCATAATCCCCCGGGCGATCTGAATACCATGATTGTCGGCATTAATCAGCCTACAAGGATAAAGCAGGTCACTGTTATGCCGGGGGATGTGGTACTGGGAGAGAATGGCGTAGTTATATTCATTCCGCCGCACCTGGCCGAGAAAGTGGTAATTACCTCTGAAGTGGTGAGGTTAAGGGATATGTTTGGTCACCTGCGTTTAAAAGAAGGCAAATACACTGCCGGGCAAATAGATGCCCGCTGGAGCGCCAATATCGAAAAAGATTTTTCGGCGTGGCTGAATGAGCACATCAATGAATTGCCGGTACCCAAAGCGCAAATACAGAACATCCTTAAAAACCGGACCTGGTAAATTAATCTATCACTAAATATAAAATATGTCAAACCATCAAAACAGGCGTAGTTTTCTTTCGAAAGCTGCGGTAGCTGGTGCAGCTATGCTGGCAGCACCATTAAATAAAACATTTGGGCAGGGGTTGATCGATGCGAAAGACCGTACATCGCGGGCATCATCTCCATCTGACCTTAAAATTACGGAAGTCAAGTGCGCTTATGCCGGCGGCGGGCTTTTTGTGAAAATATACACCAATCAGGGTATCTGGGGTTCAGGCGAAGGTGTTGATGCCATAGCTGGCACTTATTACCTGGTGAAACGGCTGGAGAGGATGTTGAAAGGCCGAAGCCCGTTAAATCCAAACAGAATAGCCGAGGAGATCAGAAAAGCGAATTTTTTTGCCGGCGCGCAATCCGGTATGTTTGTTGCGGTGCTTACCGCGGTGGAGGCTGCCCTTTGGGACCTTACAGGCAAGGCATTGGGTGTGCCTGTATACCAGTTATTAGGTGGTAAATACCGCGATAAATGCCGTGTTTACTGCGATACAGAATTATACACAGCCACAAACCCTAAACCCGAAGATTATGCAAAGGCTGCCAGAGGCGCGATTGACCGCGGATACACGGCTGTGAAATTTGATATAGACGATGCCCGCGACCCGAATAAGTTTGATCGTTATAACTGGACCGCCAGCAACGCCGAACTGGACAGGATGTATAATGCTATTGCCGCCGTCAGAAAAGAAGCAGGGCCAAACATTGATGTATGCGTGGATATGCACGGCAGGTACGATGCCACAACCGGCCGCCGGGTTGCAAAAATGATGGAGCCTCTGAATTTAATGTGGCTGGAAGAACCTATACCTGCAGATAATATTGATGTATATAAAACAATAACTCAGGAAACAAGTACACCAATTTGCGCCGGGGAGAATTTTTACTTGGCCTATGGTTATACCAGGCTGCTTTCAGAAGCCGGGATCGATATTGTGATGCCCGATCTTCAAAAATGTGGAGGGTTGGGCGAAGGGCAACGGATAGCTAACCTTGCCAACTTATATTACGTGCCGTTTTCGCCGCATATGGTAGGATCTTTCCTGGGCGCTATGGCAACTGCACATGTTTGTGCCTCAGTACCCAATTTCCATATCATGGAGTGGCAAACACTGAGCGACACCGAACCCAAATGGAAGGAAATAGTGGAATACGATAAGCCATTTATCGAGAAAGGCTTTCTGGTATTATCTGATAAACCCGGAGTGGGTGTTGAGATCAACGAGGAAGGATTGAAGAAGTACGCAATGCCAGGAGTGCCTTTTTTTGCTTGATCAACTGCCAGGTATGAACATTTTTTTCAAAGCCACAACCACACTGACTATCGCTGCATTTGCCGCTGTACTCATCATGTTTTCTAAAGGTTTGTCGCATACAGGGCCTTATGTGCTTGCATTTTTTGTACTGTTTGCTATAAGCCTGTGTGCTTCCTCGAAAACCAAAAGTTTTGCCTATACGGCACTAATTTTCGGAGCGGCCGCCATGGCGCTTTATTATCCGGCGTTTTTTATCAGTTATGGTAATTTCAAATACGCCACGCTTATTATCCCGCTTATACAGCTTATCATGTTTGGTATGGGTACTTCCATGCATTATCACGATTTCCTCGGCGTGTTAAAATCGCCCAGGGGAATAATCATAGGAGTAGTGAGTCATTTTATGATTATGCCCTTACTTGGTTATAGTATAGCGACGCTTAGCGTGAAGTTAACCGGAATGCCTGCCGAAATAGCAGCCGGCATTGTACTGATAGGCTGTTGCCCAAATGGTATGGCATCTAACGTAATATCCTATCTGGCGAAGGCAAACCTCGCATTATCTGTTACTATAACCAGTATTTCCACTATGCTTTCACCGGTATTAACACCCTTTTTAATGAATTTACTTGTCGGGCCGCTCATTAAGATAGACCCCTGGCTGATGGTGGCAGATATTTTTAAAATGGTCATGATACCCATTGCTTTGGGTTTGCTATTATCCTCGGTGGCTAAGGGGCGTGCCAGCGGGCTAAAAAGAATAATGCCTTTACTATCAATGGGCGGCATTATCTGTATCATCATTATTATTACAGCCGCCGGCAGGGAAAGCTTACTTAAAGTTGGTCTGCTGTTGGCCGTATTGGTACTGTTGCATAATATTGGCGGCTATTTACTTGGTTTTTGGTCAGCAAAAGCGTTTGGGATGGAAGAACGGGACTGCCGCACCATTGCTATAGAAGTGGGGATGCAAAACGGCGGTATGGCCGCGGGGCTTGCCAAAGGGATGGGCAAAATAGCTACGCTTGGCCTGGCGCCGGTCATCTTTTCAACTTTTATGAATATTACCGGCTCATTATTGGCCTCTTACTGGCATAAAAAAACACCTGCCGTTGCCCCTGAGGCTACTTTGCAAGGTTCAGCCGGGCAGTGAAGCGGCGCGGGGTTTTGCCCAAAGTTTTTTGTGCAAAAATCAACGCTGCGTTTTTTTAGAAGATAAAGCAATTTGATTTAGCATTCTTTGTACATAACCAACTAACCGATCTAACACATTTTTTGATAATGAAAAACTACCGCACAAACGCGGAATAGTAATAAATAGCTATGCATATATTTAAGACCAACGATAAAATTATTGTGAAATACGCCGGCTTGCTTTACAGTTCACCGGATTGGAGCTGGGACAGTTTTATAAACCGGGAAGTATTGCACCGCGAGGTTTTAAACGACATCCAAAATATCACAGCCGACTCTTTGCTGGCTCATGATTTGGAACAGTTATGCGCCCCTATTGCCAATCAGGAAATATGGGCATCAGGTGTCACCTATATGCGCAGCAAAGATGCCCGCATGGAAGAGTCTAAAGATGCTGGTGGAGGCGATTTCTATGCGAGGGTTTACAGCGCAAAACGTCCTGAGCTTTTTTTTAAATCTTCAGCATATCGTGCAGTTGGGTCTGGCGGTACTGTTCGTATCCGGAAAGATTCGGAATGGAACGTTCCTGAACCGGAATTGGTATTATTCCTTTGCAGCGCAGGTACCATTGAGGGGTATATGATAGGCAATGATATGTCCTCAAGAGATATCGAAGGAGAAAACCCTTTATATCTTCCCCAGGCGAAATCATACGACGGTGCAGCAGCGGTTGGTCCATGTCTTTATGTGCCGGCCACACCCATTTCTCCGGATACCGAAATTCAAATTGAAATATGGAGAGGTGATGTTAAAGTGTTTGTTGATGCCATATTGATCAGCAGGATGAAGCGCACCCACAAGGAACTTGCCCATTATCTTTTTATGGAGATGTCATTCCCTGCAGGTGTATACCTCATGACCGGCACCGGTATCGTACCGCCTGATTCGTTTACACTTAACTATGGCGACGTGATACATATTACTATAAGTAACATAGGCACACTTACAAATCAGGTAGGGAAATAATGAGTAAGAACTTTGAAGGCAAGCAATTGATAGATAGCCAATGTATCACGTCGGGTACCGAATACTTTTATGCGGTGAACCGCGCTTCAGGTGAGGAGCCTGGTTCCCATTTTTTTAATGCTTCGGTGGCAGATATTGATATGGCTGCTGCTGCAGCTAAACGGCGATTTCACCAGAGTATCCATATAAGTTAAATAATAAAAGAAAATAAAATGTCAAAGTTCAGAAGTTCTGATTGGTTTGGGAAAACAGGTAAAATGGGGTTTTTATACAGGAGCTGGATGAAAAACCAGGGTATGCCTGCCGATCTTTTTGACGGAAGACCGGTCATCGGTATTTGTAACACATGGTCGGAACTAACGCCTTGTAATGCCCATTTGCGTGACCTGGCCGAAGCTGTTAAACACGGGGTTTATGAGGCCGGCGGTTTCCCGGTGGAGTTCCCTATCATGTCGTTGGGCGAAACTTTGCTTAAACCTACCGCTATGCTTTTCAGGAACCTGGCCAGTATGGATGCTGAGGAATCGATGCGTGGCAATCCGATAGACGGGGTTGTATTGCTGACCGGCTGCGACAAAACTACGCCCTCTACCATGATGGGAGCTGCTAGCGTAGGGCTGCCGACTATTGTAGTTCCTGGTGGGCCGATGTTGAACGGTAAATACCGGGGCGTTGATATCGGATCGGGCACGGCAGTATGGAAGTTGACTGATGACCTCAAAACCGGTAAAATAACCAATGACGAATACCTTGCGGCCGAAAGCTGTATGTCGAGAAGCGCAGGCCATTGTATGACGATGGGTACCGCCTCTACTATGGCTTGTATGGTCGAGTCGCTTGGTATGTGCCTTTCACAGGCCGCAGCCACCCCGGCGGTTGATTCAAGGAAAAAAGTGCTGGCGCAGCTATCAGGCAGGCGTATTGTAGAAATGGTGAAAGAAGGATTAACGATATCCACCATACTCACCCGTGCCGCATTCGAAAACGCTATTAAAGTAAATGCGGCAATTGGCGGTTCTACCAATTTCATTATACATCTAACGGCAATTGCCGGGCGTGTTGGCGTAGACCTGTGCCTGGACGATTTCGACAGGCTGGGTAGCAAAATACCCTTGTTACTCAATCTGATGCCTTCCGGGAAATACCTGATGGAAGACTTTTACTATGCGGGCGGGTTGCCTGTTATATTGAAAGAACTGAGTAATGAACTGGCTATGGACGCGATAACCGTAACCGGTAAATCGCACGCAGAAAACATAAAAGATGATGGTATATGCTACAATAATGAGGTTATTGCAGGCTATGGTAACCCCATCATCCGAGAGGGGGGTATAGCCGTTTTGAAAGGTAACCTGGCTGTTAATGGCGCGGTTATCAAGCCTTCGGCAGCAACGCCATCACTGATGCAGCATACGGGCCGTGCGGTGGTTTTTGAAACCATTGAAGATTATCACGCCAGGGTTGATGAGCCTCAGCTTGATATTGATGAGACCTGTGTGATGGTGCTGAAAAACGTTGGTCCGGTAGGGTATCCCGGCATGCCCGAAGTTGGCAACATGGTGCTGCCGAAAAAACTGCTGGATAAAGGTATTACGGATATGGTAAGGATATCCGACGGACGGATGAGCGGCACCGCGTACGGTACCGTTGTGCTCCATGTATCACCGGAATCTGCCATCGGTGGTAACCTGGCACTTGTGGAAAACGGGGACCTGATATGCCTCGATGTACCGGCGAGAAGAATAGACCTGCTTGTAGATGAGGTTGAACTGGAAAGACGGCGGCTGTTATGGAAAAAGCCAGCTTATCATACAGACAGGGGCTACGTATCTATGTACCAGCGCCATGTGCAGCAGGCCGATAAAGGGGCAGACCTCGATTTTCTTGTGGGGAATTCCGGATCTGTTGTAACCCGCGATTCGCATTAATTTAAACTGGGGATAGCATGACAATACTTGTACTGATCTTTTGTATTTTACTGCTTGTGGCGCTGATCACATGGGCAAAGGTGAATGCCTTTCTTGCCTTTCTTATCGTAACATTGCTGGCAGGACTCTTCTTAGGTATGCCATTTGCCACAGTTATTACATCGATAAATAAAGGGTTAGGCGATACATTGGGATCAGTAGCCATCATTATTGTATTGGGGGCTATGCTGGGCAAACTGGTTGCAGAAAGCGGTGCCGCTCAGCGCATAGCTCATTTCATGCACGATTTGTTTGGTGCTAAATATGTAACCTATGCCATGGCTATAACCGGCTTTATTGTGGGTATCCCATTGTATTATAATGTAGGATTCATACTGTTGGTGCCCATCATTTTTTCGGTTGCCTCCAGCTACCGTTTACCGCTGTTGTATGTGGGTATGCCCATGCTTACCGCCTTATCGGTGATGCACGGCTTTTTACCTCCCCATCCTTCGCCAATGACGCTCATCAGCGTCTTTCATGCAGATATTGTTAAAACATTTAGCTATGGGCTAATAATCGCTATTCCTGCTATAATTATAGCAGGACCAGTGTTTTCGACTACCCTCAAAAAAATAGGACCGAACGGTTTGCAATTTGCCAAGAGTTCTGCCGCCTTGCCGGCTCATGAGTTACCGGGTATTGTTAACAGCATACTGTCATCTCTTTTACCGGTTGTACTGATTTGCCTTGCCCATTTGCTGTCTGCGTTTTTTGGGCAGACTCCCTTTATAAAAACCTTAGCATCATGGCTCGCCGAACCTATTATTGCCATGCTGCTCACCTTAATTATAAGCACCTATACGCTTGGCCTGCAAAAAAGCAGGCCATTAGCAAAAATAATGGATGGTTATGTGTGTGCAGTAAAAGATATAGCAATGGTGTTGATCATTATTGGCAGCGCGGGCGCACTGAAGCAAATATTTGTAGATAGCCGCCTAAGCGATGTGCTGGCCGGTATGCTGATTAGTAGCACCATGCATCCCCTGTTGTTTGCATGGCTGGCGACAGCTTGTTTGCGGCTTTGCCTCGGCTCAGCCACAGTGGCTGGCGTAACTGCCGCAGGAGTGTTGTTTCCAATCGCGCATCATGCAGGCGTTAACACCAATTTGCTGGTGTTGGCTATCGGGGCGGGTAGCCTGTTTGGCTCGCATGTAAACGATACGGCTTTTTGGTTATGCAAAGAATATTTCAGGTTATCGGTTAAGGAAACACTCCGCTCATGGACGGTAATGGAAAGCCTGGTATCTGTAATAGGGCTTGCAGGCGTCTTATTGTTAGATTGTTTACTATAAATAAAATAGACCTATACCCATCAATGTATATAATCAATTTTAAACCAAAACCCCTGCGTAAATGAAAAAAAAGCTACACTAAAACCGGAAAACGGCACACAAAGTGCCGCCTCGAAAAACTCTTTCGCAATTACCAATTTTGAGAAAGAGGTTAAATGAAGATTTATCAATTGAATTAAACCTAAAATCATGGAAAAAGAAATCAAAGCATCTGGGATGATGTTGTCCATTACAATAAGTGTTCTTTTTACACTTATATTTGTGGCGGATGTACAGGCGGGGAAAGCCGTCAGCGCCAGAACCCGCATCGACGTGAGCGTACAAACAGTTACCGGTAAAGTGCTCGACGAAAAAGGCAGCCCGCTTACTGGCGTTAGCGTAAGCGAAAAAGGGACTAAAAACGGTGTTATGACTGACGCAAGCGGTAATTACAGGATACAGGTATCCTCGGATAACGCGGTGTTATTATTCAGCTACGTGGGATACCAATCCAAAACCGAGGCCCTCAACGGTCGCGTTACCCTGAATGTTGTGCTGGAGCCAAAATCAAACGCCCTAAGTGAGATAATCGTAACGGCCTTAGGTATAAAGCGCGAATCAAAAAAATTAGGTTACGCGGCAGAAAATGTACGCGTGGGCGAGATAACGACCAACCGTTCTACAAACTTTGTTAACTCACTTGAGGGAAAGGTTGCAGGTTTGGATATTTCCCCGCCTGCAAGCGGCCCCGGCGGTAGCACCAAGATCAGGTTGCGCGGGCAGTCTGCGTTCCAGGGCGATAATGCGCCGTTGATTGTATTAAACGGCCTTCCTTTATCGCAAAGCCCGTCGAGCACCAACGGTTACACCCAGTCAGTGGATCTGGGCGATAATATGCAGCAGATAAATCCCGACGACATTGAGTCGATGACCGTATTAAAAGGAGCCACGGCTGCGGCACTTTACGGTTCAAGGGCAAGCAACGGTGCGTTAATTATCACTACTAAAAGCGGCAATAAAAATACTGGTATAGGTATTGAGTTTACCTCCAACTTTACCCAAAACCAGGCACTTGACTTTACCGACTTTCAATATGAATATGGACAGGGCGAAAATAACGTACGCCCCAAAACGCAGGGCGAGGCACAAAGTTCAGGTGCCTGGAGTTTTGGGGAAAAATTTGATAATGCACCTACCTATCAGTTTGATGGCGTACAACGTCCGTATGCGCCGGAAAGAAACCGGATCAACAAATTCTTCAGACTTGCCAATGCGTGGACGAATACCATCGCGTTCTCCGGAGGTAATGAAAAAGGCAGCTTCAGATTCTCTTATTCGAACCAGGATGCACAGGGTATAGTACCTAACAACGATTATCATAAAAAAATATTCAACCTGGGCTTGAATTATAACTTTACCCCTAAGTTGTCCGCACAGATCTATGTGAATTATGACCACGAGAATAACAACAATCCGCCGGTAATTGGTATTCAGGGATCATCGGTTACCAATTATATCTACCGTTATTCTAACTCGGTTAGTTTGGATGTATTAAAAGCAGCTGCGGTTGATGCTAACGGCAACGAAACCCCTACATCTCGTTTCACTACCCTTACCAACCCCTATTGGATCATGAACAAGCAATTCACAAGGCAAACCAGAGACCACCTTTTAGGTACTGCAACCCTGCGTTACCAGTTTTTTGATTGGCTTTACCTGCAGGGCCGTGTGAATATGGAATATAGCACTTCGTTTTACGAACAAAACGCGCCAACAGGCACCCTGGCAAATGCTGCTGCGCCCGTTGGCCTTTATAACGGTAGTTATAACTCAAATGACAATACTTACCGCGCTCTAAATGCTGACTTTTTATTAGGAGGTGGCCATAAATGGGGAGCATTTTCTTTTGATGCTACTGTGGGAGGAAATACTTTCCCTTCGTCATCGCAGGGATATACCGTTACCGCAACCAACTTTTATGTCAGAGATTTTTATACCCTTGGAAATGGGGTAACCAACACCTCGGCCTATGCATTGTCCAAATCAACGGTCAACTCGCTTTATGGAACTGCCGAGTTTGGATATAAATCCTATTTGTTTTTAAATGTAACCGGCCGTAACGATTGGTTCTCTGTGTTAAGCCCCGAACATAATCATTATTTTTATCCCTCTGTAAGCGGCAGTTTTGTTTTTTCGGAATTTTTAAAGAATCCGCCTTCATGGCTCTCTTTTGGAAAAATCAGGGCGACTTATGCTAATGTGGGTAGTGCAAACGGTATTAACCCTTATAGCAATTCGCTTACTTTCACGATTTCACAAAACGCGTTCAACGGCGTTCCGCTTGGGAGTATCAGCAATGTCACTACGCCAAATCAGGCAATCAAACCTTACAGCGTAAAAGAGAAAGAGATTGGCCTGGAATTGCGAATGTTCAACAGCCGGGTGAATCTGGATGTAGCCGCATATGATAAGCACACCACAAACCAGATCCTAAGTGTGGCTATTTCCAATGCATCAGGCTATACCGGTACAATTGTAAACCTCGGCGAGTTGCAAAACCGCGGTATGGAATTCTTGCTGGAGTTAATACCCGTCAGAAAAGCGAATTTTACCTGGCGTTCAGCGTTTAATACTGCCATAAATTCTTCTAAAGTATTAGCCCTGGCTAACGGTCAAAATCAACTAACCCTGGGTGCAGGAGAATTCTTTGGTTCCATTGTTGACCAGGTAGGCCTTCCGTTAAACCAGATACAGGGTTCGACTTACCGCAGAGACGCCAACGGGAAGATCATTGTATCAGGCGGTAAGCCAGTGGCAAGTACATCGCCCGCGCTTTTTGGAAGCGCATTGCCTAAAGCTACAGGTGGTTGGGTAAATACATTTACTTATAAAAGGTTTACCCTGATGACACACATCGATTACAAGGTTGGCGGTAAGATATTATCAAGCTCAAACCTTAACTTTCTGAGAGAGGGTTTATCTAAAGAATCGCTGGTTGGCAGGGAAGGCGGTGTTAAGTTTGATGGGGTAAATGCCGATGGCACACCTAACACCACGGCCGTGAACGCTGAGGATTTTTATGCCAATTATCGTTCACAGGGTATCCTGGACCCCTTTATTTATAAATCGGACTTCATCAAGTTAAGAAACGTTTCTGTTAGCTACGATTTTTCAAAGATGGTGAAAGCTAAGTTTATCAAAGGGCTTGTGCTTTCTGCTGTTTGCCACAACGTGCTGATCATCAAAAAGTATACACCTAATATCGATCCGGAAGCAATCTCTTCAAGTGGTGATATTTTAACCGGGTACGAGCAAAGTTCACTGCCTACAACGCGCACTTATGGATTTAACCTTAATGTCAAATTTTAAAAGAGTACGATCATGAAAAATTATATAAAGATCATAATATGTGCTGCCTGCCTGTGTTCTGCCGCAGGTTGTGATAAAGGGTTCAAAGAGTTAAATGTTAACCCAAACAACACGACCAGTCTTGACCCAATGTTCTTGTTTTCCAACGCGGAGCTTTTAACATATTCATCGTTAATGGAAACCGAAGCAACCGTTGTTCAGCAGTTTATCGACCCTTTCGGTGGTGTTACCTCTGCGTTTAACTTCAACGTGTTAAATCAAACATATACCGTAATGCGGTGGAATAATGCATATCCAAACAGCATAAAATTCCTGGAGCATATCTTATCGGAAACCAGGAGTGATGCGGCCCGCGCCAACCTGTACAATGAAGCCAGAATATGGAGGGCGTACAATTATATGATGTTGGTAGATACTTATGGAGATGTACCTTATACCCAAGCCGGACAAGCTTATCTGAACTCGGTTTTTTTGCCCAAATATGATAAGCAACAGGAAATTTATAATGATTTGGTGAAGGAACTTACTGCAGCAACGGCGGCTTTAGACGCCGCCAGGGATGTTGTAAAGGGAGATGTTTTTTTTGCAGGAGATATTTCGCAATGGAAACGGCTGGGCTATTCGCTGTTGTTGCGTATCGGGATGCGCTATTCTAAATTAGATGCAGGCAAGGCAAAAACAATTGTGCAGGCAGCTGTTGCCGGAGGCGTAATGCAATCTAACGCCGATAATTGTTACCTTAAATATAACAATACGTACCCTAACCCTGTTACACAGCAAATTCAACAGTTAACCAACACTTATTATCTCGCCGAGCCATTTATAACACAATTAAAATCTACCGGCGATCCGAGGCTGAAGTATATCTCAGCAATGTATGCCGACCCTGGAAAAGCATTATCCCTTCCTCCGGATACAGCATCTGCCAACCAGTTTGGTTTGCCTATAGGTTATGATAGCGGTACGCTGCCAACGGCGCCGGGATTTCGCGGCGTGAGTGGTTCAGGGTTCAAATATTCGCAGGTCAATTACAGCGTATTTGGTAAAGTAACCGCGCCACAATATTTTGTAACATATGCCCAAACGCAACTGTTACTGGCCGAGGCTGCTTTCAGGGGATATATCAGCGGTACAGCAAGTACTTATTATAATAATGGTGTAAAAGCGGCTATGGATCAATTTGCCAGTTATGATGCTGCTGTCATCAGCAGTGATGCACAAAATGCCTATTTGAATAACCCGGTCAATGCATATGCTGATGCCAACGCTTTGAAACTAATTAATACCCAGTATTGGATAACTTCGTTTGGAAACGGTGCAGAAGCATGGGCCAATTTCAGAAGAAGCGGCTTTCCGGCATTATCGCCCAATACATATCCCGGCAAGCAAATAAAAGGGAACTTTGTACGCAGGTATACTTACCCGCAAACAGAGTCGGCTATTAATGCCGATAACTATAGGGCGGCTGTAGCCAGTATAGGCGCAGACGACTTAGATACTCCTGTTTTTTGGGATAAATAAATACTCCCGGTTGATATGCCTTAATACCCCGGTACTGATTAATGCCGGGGTATTATACGTTAATCTCTATAAAGGCGATTCTGATGATTGTAACAACCCGTGTTCCGATTTAAGCTTGAGTGAACATTTGTTATAGAAGTATCAACATTGGTGGTTTATAGGCCTATCCCATTATTTTATATTTGCCTGTTATAAATCATAAGCGTATGTTTTGTAATTAATCGTATATATATAAAGATGTTATGTACTGCTGCCTTGTTGGGTGGAGTACTAATTGGGGAATAGGGCCACGTTAATAAAATTGCCATTGAGCTGCAGTTTTATAACCCTGAAAGTTTTGTGGGCTTGAAATATAAAACTATACATGAAAAATAATACTATAGGAACCATTAAAATACTTGCCGTTTTAATGCTATCGGGGTCATCACTGTATGCCCAACAAAGCAAAATGCAATTATTTAAGTTAAGCGATGTGCGGTTACTGGAAAGCCCGTTTAAGCAAGCGGAACAGGTGGACTTAAATTATATTTTGAAAATGGCGCCCGACAGGCTGCTGGCTCCATATCTGCGCGAAGCCGGGCTTGAGCCTAAAGCTAAAAGTTATCCCAATTGGGAAAATTCAGGTCTGGATGGCCATACCGGCGGGCACTATTTAACCGCCCTTGCCCAAATGTATGCATCGGCCGGCAACATGGAATGTAAGCGCCGACTGGATTATATGATAGATGAACTGGCCCGCTGCCAGGAAAACGACAGGAACGGTTATGTGGGTGGCGTTCCGGGAGGTAACAAAATGTGGGCGCAGGTAAAAACCGGCGACTTCAGCGACTTTAATAAAAAATGGGTGCCCTGGTACAATTTGCACAAGCTATACGCCGGTTTACGGGATACCTATTTGCTGGGAGGCAATGCCAAGGCGAAAGTGGTTTTTATTAAACTATGCGATTGGGCCGATGACGAAGTAGCCGGGCTGAGCACTGATCAGATGCAGCGTATGCTCGAAACCGAGCATGGCGGTATGAATGAAGTTTTCGCAGATGCCTATGCCATTACCGGTGATAAAAAATACCTGACACTTGCCGGGAAATTTTCGCAAAAAGCTATACTAACGCCGTTGGAGCAACACGAGGACAAACTGAGCGGATTGCATGCCAACACGCAGATACCCAAGGTTATTGGCTTTGAGCGCATAGCCGAACTGGGTAATGATACCAGCTACAGCTCCGCGGCCAAATTCTTTTGGAATACCGTGGTAAACAAGCGTACCATATCTATTGGCGGCAACAGCGTGCGCGAGCACTTTAACCCGGTTGATAATTTTGCTACCATGTTAGAGTCGGAGCAGGGACCCGAAACCTGCAACAGCAATAATATGCTTAAACTGAGTAAAATGCTGTTTGTTGATGATACCCAACTTACTTACATAGATTTTTATGAGCGTTTGCTGTATAACCATATCCTGTCGTCGCAGCACCCGGTAACCGGCGGCTTTGTTTATTTTACGCCAATACACCCGCAGCATTACCGCGTTTATTCAACAGCGGACCAAAGCTTCTGGTGCTGCGTAGGCACAGGTATGGAGAACCATGGAAAGTATGGCGAAATGATTTATTCGCATAAAGGCGCCGATCTGTATGTTAATCTTTTCATTCCGTCTGTACTCCACTGGAAAGAGAAAGGTATCGAGGTGACGCAGCACACCAGGTTCCCGGAAGCCGAGAATACCGCCCTGTTGCTTAAATTAAACCGTCCGGGTAAATTTGCCATCTATATCCGCAAGCCCGAATGGCTAAAGTCCCGAGGCTTTAGCGTTACTATAAACAACCGGTCTGTTACATTCAGCGAGAGTGCTGAAGGTTATGTGAAGCTCGTGCGTGTCTGGAAGACAGGCGACCGCATAGGGGTCTCATTGCCGATGAAGAACTATGTGGAGTACCTTCCGGATAACTCGGCCTGGGTATCATTTCTGCATGGGCCTATCGTACTGGCCGCGCCAACAGATACCACTAAACTTATCGGCTTAATTGCAGGCGATAGCCGCTGGGGCCACATTGCAGGAGGTCCGCTCTATCCGCTGCCAACCTCGCCATTGCTGGTCTGCAACAGCAGGGATCTTAGTACGGCAATTAAAGCGGTTACCGGCGACGCGCCTTTAACATATCAGATAAGTGATCTGGTTGTCCAACCAAATTTTAAAAGTCTTAAACTGATTCCATTCTATAAAGTGCATGACAGCCGCTACATGTTGTATTGGCCGGTAGCGAAACCCGATAGCATACAACAAAAAGAGCAGGAACTGGCCTTGCTTGACGAGCGTTATATAAAAATGGCCGCCCGCTCGGTCGATGCGGTAGCGCCTGGTGAGCAGCAGCCAGAGAACGACCATGGCATGATTGCCCAAAAATCCGAAACCGGCATATTCAGAAATATGCACTGGCGCAGCTCGGCCGGCTTCTTCAGCTACCGCCTGCGTACAAATCCTGCTGTTAAAAGCCTGGGCATAACTTATTATGGCAAGGAAAGCAGCCGGGAGTTTGATATCTACCTAAACGATGTTAAGCTTACACAGGTTTCGTTTGATGGCACAGGGCCGGATGCCTTTATAATCAAGGAATATACGATACCTGAACGTGTCAATACCGGTGCAAGTACCATAGTGGTGAAGTTCGTAGCTACCCCAGGTAATAAGACCGCCGCTATTTACGACGTACGCCTGATGCGCTAAAGCGAAGAGACCAGGCATCCAACTTTAAGTCCGTTAGTTCACACGCGCGGGTCAGCCTGGACAGCTTGTTCCCGGGCCATACAGTGGAAAACGAAAAAGGCCTTCAGCAAATACAAATGCACCGCCTGTTTAATCCCTTATTTCGGACTATTTTGGTTCAACTAGCTTCAGCCATCAGCATCTAACATTAAGAAAATCTCTAACACCTCATTTAAAACAGAGGCATTAGAGATTTTTGGCAATTGGTGAAATAACTTAATTGATTTCTTTGTATTTATCTTATATTTTCACAAATCCCCATTGCTGATTACGGCTTCCGGAGTAAGTCCATTGATCAAGTGCACCGCCGTTATTGAGCGAAGATGCTGCAACATCTAATACCTTTCCGCTATTTGCGTTGGTAATTTTATAATATCCGTTGTCGGTTACCTGAATTGACCATTTTTGATTTGTACCGCCGTTGTAATCCCATAAATCTACCTGCTCGCCATTGCCGGTGTTCCAGCCATACATTTCCAAACACTTCCCGGTAGCGTGCATAGGAGTTAATCTATAATAACCTCCTCCGGCGTCTTCCACTTTAAACTGTTGATTGGCTCCAGCCAGATAATCCCATTGATCAGCCAATGTCTGATTGGCAGTACCCCAGCCAGCGAACTCCAAAGCTTTAAAGCTGTATCTGTTATAAATCTGGTAAACTTGTCCAATCTGGATGGTTGAGGATGTACCGTTTTGCGCGCCTTGTACCACCGCGGCTAAACCTTGCTGGTCGGCAACTCCGTTAGTTTGCCTGTTAATAATTCTGAATGCATTATTTCCCTGTGAGCCATCATCAAAATAAAATGGGCGCAAGCCGTATTGCAATGCCTGGTGTGTGATATAATTAATATAGTATGCCCTGCTTGCTTCATGCAATGTTAATGCATCCCCCGAAAGCGTTTGTAGCCTACGGATCGCTCCATATTCTCCCAATATAACCGGAATACCCTTATCAATGAACTTTGTCTTCATCAGCGGAAACTCTGCAGGGGCGTCCGACTCTTCACCCCAGGTGGCATTTCGTGAACCATCGGTTGTAGAATGATATCCGCTGCCCCAATAATAAAACATATTGCCCCAACTTGCATCCGCGCTTAAACCGGCAAAATTAAAGGGCGTGTAATAGTGTACTTCAACCATCATGCGATTGGATGCCGGATCTGTGGGAAGGGTATTCATCAAAGTGTTTGAGTAATCAATGCTTGTAGAGGGCCCCTGGATAAGCAGCACCCGGTAGCTGTTGTGTCCACCGGTTGATCTTACCGCGTTAACAAACGTTTGATGATAAGAAAGCAGCACCCCCATCCCTGTAGCATCTGATACAGCAGGTTCATTCGCGCTGGCAAAGATCAAATGTTCATCAAAACCACGCATTTGAGTAGCTATTTGCTCCCAAAAGGCCTTTTGTTTGGCATTAACGGCAGCCTGTGCGCTGGTGGTACAATTGTTCTCCAGCCATCCGCCATCCCAGTGTATATTTAATATCACATACAAACCGTCGTTAACGCAGTATTGAACAACCTGCTTCACCCTGTCGAGCCATGCCTGCTGAATTTGCGCTGTGTTGCTGTCCGCATACTGGTCCCATGAACAAGGAATACGAACTGCGGTGAAACCGCTTTTTTTAACCTGATCGATAAGTGCCTGGGTCACCGTAGGATTACCCCATGCTGTTTCGCCGCCTGTTGCCTCCAATGTGTTACCGATATTCCATCCTAACTGGAATTTCGCAGCGAGCTGAGTCGCCGTACTGCTTACTCCCGTTTGGTCAGGTGCAAGTGGTGATGTGTTGTAACTCGGATAACTGGTAGCGGTCAACGTTTTAGTACTTGTTTTGGCAAGCGGCTTAACGCCTTGATCAACAATCCCTGCCTTTTTGCAGCTTGTCAATGCGATGATTGTAAAAATGCATAAAAAATGATTTAAGTTTCTTTTCATAAGAATTGGTTAAATTGACGATACAGTCGTCGTTAATAATTGGTTAATTGCATGTGAAGTGTTAGATAAACAGGTAAGATGAAGGTCACATTAGCTTTAAGGTTTACATAGATAAGGTTATGGGTATTTTTGTTTATAACTGCCTGCAGCCAACGGGGTATTAAAAAGATTAATAATATGGCAGTTGTCATACCGCGTAAGGCAGAGTCTAACATTAGTTTCATTTTTCGATAAGATAAAACAGGCCTGGACCGGTTTATTTGTTTAATTGGTTAAATCTTGTTTTTCCGAAGTAAAAGGGCAATTAATAAAAACAAATACACTCTAAAAGTCAACAAAAACACCACCGTTGGAATAACAGTATATTTTAGTTTGCAATATTTTATTTGGTACCAGGTTTATTAATTGAGTAGTAAATTACAGAAGAAATAATTGAATGAAGAGGGGCTCAAAAGTTAGAAAATAGGGCGCTAAATGTTAAATTATCAGAAAAAACATGGGGTCTGTAAGGATTTTTGAGCGAAACCGATTTGATTGGGGAGCTATGTTGTTAAAGTACTGGTTAAGCTGATGACGGCATTTATAAATGCTGATTCATTTTATAAGCCATTCTTAATCCAAGTTCCCATGTACCGGAGGTGCCAAAATGAATGATATCATTTGGATATGGGGTATTGGGATCGTTCGAGCGCAAACTCAGGTCATCTGTATCGACCACATAGACCTTCCTTGTAGACAGGCCAGTTTCGGCATCCTCATCGAGATCATGCTCTGCCTGTCTAACTTCCTCGATATCTTTGCCGTGGTTGGGCGGAGGATAAACATAACCATAAACGAAAACCATATTGCGGACATGCAGCTGTTTTCTGACCCTGCCGATTAAATGTTTCAGGTTTTGTCCGTAATTTCCACTGATCGCTCCGCCCTTATCCGCATCTGACTCACCCTGCTGCCAAAGCATCCCTTTTATGACGGGATGATAACCCCTTTTGCGCAAACTGTCCAGTCCAGCGTTTACTGTATGGATGAACTCCTTGTATTGAACGCCCTGGGCTAAAGTATCCTTATTGTTTTTCGCCGGGTTCCAATCGCTGAATAAATTGGTACCGGAATGGGCGTGCTTGATAATTGCAATGCTGGTTGTAGGTCTTAGTCGCTTTAAGGCTGTTCCGAAACTCAGCTCCGGTCCAAAGCGGTCGGGTGATTCCGATGCCTGGTGGAGCGGTTGCCAGGTATAAGGCGGGAGGCCGGAATTGAGATGCGGCAGTCCTGAATGGAAGAGAAGTACCTGCTTATCAGCAACCATCGTATCAGACAGATTAGCCATATAGCCCTGGCCGGTGGCGTTTGATTGCCCGCCAATCAGATAAACCTCTATTCTTTTTTGAGCAGAAACTTGATTGTAGGTTAGAATTAGAAAAAAGAAGAATAGTAGCCACTTCATAAAAGGACAATAAAGAGATGCCAGATATAGGAATTGATCAGTGTAAGCTCTTGTGTGCCATACCCACCGGATTCTGGATTTTTCATCATGATCATATTTTTAATTCACTGCATCTTTAATTTAAGTGCAAAAGCGTATTTATCTATAATGCACATTATCGTAACAAGCCTTAACCTTACCGAAAAAGCGGTTTATCAAAAGCTTCTAATAATTACAGAGTACCCCGCTACACCTCTATCATAGCTTTGATTACGCCATTTGCGGGATCGAGCCAGCTTTCAAACTCATTCGTGACCTTATCAAATTGTACGCGGTGAGTGATATAATTAGCCGGTTGCACCAAGCCTTTTTTCATGGATTCAATAACATGTTCAAAATCTTCGCGGGTAGCATTGCGGCTGCTCATTAGTGTTGCCTCACGCTTATGAAACTCCGGATGACTCAAACTGATATCTCCTTTCTGTAAACCCACCAGTACATATCTGGCTCCATGAGCCATGTATTGAAATGCGCTATTAATGGCTTTCAAGCTACCGGTGGCATCTATCACTACTCCGGGCATATCGCCATGGGTTATTGTGATCAACCGCTCCAATACATCTTCGGTCGATACATTGATAAGATGATCAACCTTTAACCTGTCACTGCAAAAATCAAGTCGCGTAGCATTTAAATCCATTGCAATGACCTTTCCACCTGCGATACGGGCAAATTCCATTATACCGAGGCCTATGGGGCCGGCCCCTATGACCAATACATATTCACCGGGCTTTACATCCGCCCGCCTGATACTATGCGCGCCTATAGCCAGGGGCTCAACTAAAGCCAGCTCGTCATAGCTTAAACCATCACCATGTACAAGTGAATAGGTTGGTACGTTCAGGTATTCGGTCATTCCGCCATCTACATGAACGCCACAAACGTTAATTTTAGCACAGCAGTTGGGCTTTCCCGATCTGCAGGCAATACAAATACCACAGTTAAAGTACGGGATGAAGGTAACGATCTCGCCTTTTTTAAAACCAGGTGCCCCGTTCGGCTCCACCAACTCCCCTGAAAGTTCATGTCCCAGGATGCGGGGATAATTAAAATAGGGCTGTGTGCCTTCAAAGGCATGCAAGTCCGTACCGCAAACACCTATTCTCCTGATCTTGATTTGGGCATGTCCCTCTTTTATTTCAGGTCTTTCCTTTTCTTTAAAAACCAATTTGCCCGGTTCTTCACAAACTATTGATTGCATATGATTTATGGTTAAAGCTGAAAAATCTGTTCCATAACCACCCATTTCTCTCCTTCTTTTGCCCAGGGCATGGGTTGTTGGAATTTCCACATTAATTGTTCCCATTCTTGTACTCTTGGATTAAGCGCATCCATCGCTTCTTTTTTTTTGGGCTCATAATTATCGCTTGTTTCCATGATCATAAACAAGCGGTTGCCTGTACGATAGATCTGCATATCTAAAATTGCTGCATCCAGTATGCTTTTGCGTATTTCCGGCCAGCTATTTTCAGTCTTATGCCAATGTTCATATTCTGCTATCAATTGCGGATCATCCTTTAAATCAAGGGCCAAACAGTATCTTTTCATAGTGATATTTAATTTTTTACAGATAGGCGGAAGCGTACGATTCGTCAACTAAACCGCATTGTTTCATTTCTATCCAAAATTGTGTTGGGATCTTTAAAGAGGCCAACGCAACATTTTGTGAGACTCTATCAGGATTGGTGGTATTCAGGGCAATGCTGTTAACGCCTGGCGCATTTAGTCCAAATGCCACACATGCATCCGCAGGCTTTATTTGATGATCTGAACACAGCTGATAAAACTGCTCCCGCCAATGATATAAACCCTTGTCTTTTATGGGATCAGTCAGTCGATAATTGTAATAATCCGATCCGGTTAAAAAGCCGCCGTTAAAAACAGCAGAATTGATGATCTGGGTTCCCTGTTTTTCAAGCTCCTGCATAAATTCCACTAATTCGCGGGGATGGTTGTGAATCGTCATGCTGTTGGCTATCATCACCCAATCCAGCTTTACATCATGAGCTATTTTTTTGACGATCTGCCAATCCTTTGAACCCACACCGATGCCATTTACCTTACCATCCTGCTTTAATTCCTTCAGTGCGCGGTAGGCCTCTAATATATCCAGGTAACGTTGAGCTCGTTCCGGCTCATCTTTTGCAGCAGCAAGATACTCGTCAGGGTCATGTACAGATACCAGTTCCGTCCGGTAATCACCCAGCAACTCATCCCCCTGTTCATAGCATTCCAGGATACCTTCATAACTTATCCGCTGAACGGCGTCATATTTCAGGTTGCGCCATACCCCGGGTTCGAAAGTTGGTTCAGCTGTTTTTAATTCGGTGCGCAGCCAACCCAGCTTATTACTGATCAATACATCTGAAGGATTGACATTCAATTGTTTTAGAGACTTTCCCAATGATTCCAGTGCGAGACCAGCGCCATATTTTCCAGCAGAATCAAATACAGCTGGCTTGGGAGAACACCTGACGCTTTCAGCAACAATAGCGCGTTTGGCCTCATCAGAAAGGGCTACATATAAATTTCCTAAACCACTGGTTCCAAAAATTACTTTAGGTAAACTGACTTCTTTCATGCAAGAATGAATTATTTTTTAAAGAATAGCTGAAACCGGCAACCTTTCCGGCTTCACTTTTACACGATGGCCTTTAAAGCCAAAAAATGCCACCACCGCAAAACAAAGCAATGGCACCACATAGCCATATTGTATATTACCGGTTGTATCGCTGATGTAGCCAAACACTCGCGGCAGAACAGCTCCGCCAACGATGGACATAATGATCAGGCTGCTGCCGAATTCTGTATCAGCTTTTAAATCTTTTATACCCAGCGCAAAAATAGTTGGGAACATGATAGACATAAAAAAGCAGATACCAATGACAGTGTAAACGGTTAGCATACCATGACCTAAAATGGCGACAACGCAAAGTAAGATATTGATGCCCGCATAGATTGCCAGTAAGCCCGTTGAACGATAATACTTCATCAGGAAAGTGCCGATAAACCTGCCGATCAAAAATGCAAACCCGCAGATACCTAAATAGTCGGCTGCTTTTACTTCGGTAACACCGGCAGATTTTGTGGCATACAGGATAAACAAACTGAATACACAAACCTGTGCGCCCACATAAAAAAACTGTGCAGCAACACCCCAGGCTAAATGACTGTGCTTTAAGGCATGAAAAATGTTTTTACTGGCTGCATGACCTTCGTGCTGCTGAATTTTGGGCAGGCGGGTAAATGCAAACAGGACAGCTATGAATACCAGTACGCTACCAAGTATAAAATAAGGCATTTTCACAGAAGAGGCTTCGGCGGCAAGGGCCAGTTTGCGGCCTTCCTCGGTCATTACGCTTAATTGTGCCGGCGTATAACCTTTGGTCAGTATAATACGTGCACCTATTACAGGAGCCAGGGTTGTAGCCAGCCCATTGAATGATTGCGCAAAATTAAGCCTTTGAGTAGAGGTTGCCGGATCGCCTAACGAGGAAGCATACGGATTGGCGGCTGTTTCTAAAATGGTTAATCCACAGGCAATAATAAACAAGGCCACCAGGAAAAACACGTACTGCTGCGTATTGGCTGCCGGTATAAACAGATAAGAACCGAACGCAAAAACAAGCAGGCCGGTTATAATACCTGTTTTATAACCATATTTTTTCATGATAAAACCTGCCGGTAAAGCCATCAGAAAATAGGCTATAAATACAGCAGAATCCACCAGGGTAGCCTCAACAGTGGTAAGTGTAAATGATTTTTTTAGGTGAGGTATCAATATGGGATCAAGATTGTGAGCAAACCCCCACAAAAAGAACAAACTGGTAATCAATATAAATGGAAAAAGACCTTTATTTTTTGTCATGACTGGATATTGTATTTTATATTTTCTTTTGCTGATGAAAATGCCATGCTTAATTAGTGGCAGTAATCTTCGCAACCCATCCACCGGCGGTGTCCAAACGGATATTGATAACTGAACTTGCAGAAACCGCTCTTTCAGATCGGGTTAAACTTTGCGGCGAGGATAACACATCTGCCCAGGACGATAAGGTATATTTACCCGACGGTAAAAAATCCATTTTCAATTGCACCGTCCTTTCAGCGTCGTTGGTCATTGCGCCAACATACCAGTCCTTCCCGCTTCTTTTGGCAATTATGATGTATCCGCCCGGATATCCGCCCAGTACCCTGGTATCATCCCAAACAGTAGGCATATTGCTCAAAAAATCAGCTCCCGGCTTACCTAAAATATGTTCCGGAGTATCGCAGTAAACCATAAACGGACTTTCGTAAACCACAAATTTAGCCAGTTCTGCACAGCGGCTGTTCATAACCTGGGTTGGGCTTCCTTTTCTGAACTCCTCCTTTTTTACATTTAAAAACCCACCAGGAGTATAATCCATTTGTCCGGCCAGCATACGAGTGAATGGTAGGGTGGTATTGTGCCCGGCTGTTATCCTGGTTGAAAACTTGGAATATTCTTCGCCTAAAACCCCTTCCCGGGTAATCATATTAGGATAGGTACGTATAATGCCGTCAGGTTTAAAAGCGCCATGAAAATCAACCATTAAATGATATTTTGCGGCTGTTTTAATAATCCGGCGATACCAGTTCACCATTTGCTGATCGTCGCGGTCCATAAAATCAATTTTAATCCCCGCAATACCCCATTGCTCATAAATAGGAAATGCTTTTTCAAAATTATCATTCCGGTTAACATCAGAACTGTATAACCAAAGCCAGCATCTAACATTTTTTGCTTTGGCGTACGCTAAAATCTCCGGCATATTCAATTGTGGTGCGGGTTTAGTAATATCGGCTTCCGGTTTGTTAAACGGCCCGTACCATTGCCAGTCAATAAGCATATAGGGCCAGTGTTGTGCCGATGCCATGTCTATATATTTTTTGATGGTTGGCATATCCATCTTTACATCCCCGCTCCACCAGTTATCCCAGGCACTCATACCTGGCTTAACCCAGCTGGCATCTTTTAACGCACACGGAGGATTCAGGTTCTGTATCAACTCCGATTCAATTAATTTACCAGGCGAACCGGCCAACATTACTACGCGCCAGGGGGTAAGCAGATTATTGGTGAAGCGCGCCTTAACACCACTCTCATTTTCGCTTGGCAAAGGCGATAGCTTGGTGATCAGATCGATTTTACCAGTGGCATTAGTATCTGTTTTTAGGGATCCTATATAAAATCCGGGATAATTATCAATATTCGCTTCTGTAATGGCTGCATAATGACGCTGATCTAATTCGACCAGTAAAGGTAGGCCGGCAATTGTTTTTTCCGTGATATGGTTCAGTGCTCGCGGCCGGAATTCGGTCTCCTGTGAGGAGGTATAGCTGCCATAATCTGCTACCCAGGCCTTTGCGGTTGCCGGTAAATTAAAGCTGGTAAGCTCCCTGACAATCTGCCGGTCGCCAATTTTATCCGCTCCAAATAATTGGTAGCGGAAAGCGACGCCATCATCATAAGCCCTGAAAAATATATTCATTCGGCGCATCTGCCCGGATTTCTCTACCAGCGACAGCACCAATTCATTATAACAATCAGCTACCATCCGGTGCTTTGATTTCACTACCGGTACCCAGGTTTGGTTTATGGAGTGCTCCACATGTCCGGTTATGCTCATATCCGTGCCCATAGCAGGTTCATCTTTAAACTCGAAACCAAGTGATGAAGGATGGACTATTGTTAAGCCGTTACTTGTAACAGTGTATTGCAACCGGTTATTGTTGCTCACCTCCACAACAGTTTTTTTATCCGGCGAGACCAGTTTAAAAGTTTCCGCGAAAGAGGGTACTGCCAGTAAACTGACAGCACCTAAAATGTAATAAAGTTTCAGATTCATAACGGATTAAACAGCTCCTTCTATTTTTAAAACGAACGCATCCTTACCCGGAGCCTGTTCCGGCAATTTTACTTTGAGGCCTGCTTCAGTTTGTTCAAAGCTCAATTTATCGTTTCCAAGCAGGCTTACACTGCTCACGTTACCTATCTCATTACCTTTCGCTAACTTCTTAACAAGGGCTTCGTTCCCTGTGGGCCAACCCATCATAGTAGCGTAAAGGGTTTTACCTTTTACAGTAAACCGGATATCTTCGGCTCCGAATGGCTTTCCTTTGCCTTCGTTAAAGCCCTGCGCATTGATAGGTGCCGCCGAATCTGTTGCCGGGCCTTCTCCAAATACCTTCCAGGGGCGGGTTCCATAAATTGCCTCGCTGTTAACCTGCATCCAGGTTCCTATGCCTTCAACTACCGCACGTTCTTCACTGTCAATCGTGCCATCGCCACGTACCGGAATATTTAACAGGAGATTGCCGTTTTTACTTACAATATCAACCAAAGTATGCACCACCGTTTTGGTGCTCTTGTAGCCTTTATTATCAAATATGCGGCGATCATAGTGCCAGGCGCCAATACAGGTATCCGTTTGCCATGGCAAGGGCTCAATCTGGTTGCTTTGTCCGCGCTCAATATCCCATATCATGCATTTGCGCTGTTGCTCATTCAATACTTTTCCAAACAGTGCCGCCTGCAGTTTGCCATGTTTTTTAATACTTGTATTATACATGTGGGCCGCAATTTTTAAGCCCACATCGCTTACCGGCCAAAGGGGTAAGGCGGTATCATCAAAATAAATCAGTTCGGGGCCGTACTTGTCAATCAGTTCAATGGTGCGATTCAAAAACTTATCACAATAGACTTTATTGGGTACACTTACGCCATTACCCCAGTCCCAGAATTTGCCCGAATCGTTATCCCAACTATACTTGCTCAAGGGATGGTTTTGTGCATATAATTCCTGCGGATCATAGCCATTCCACCATTTACCTGCGCCATCCGCTTTGGTAAGCTTACCATCATAAGGTATGCCCGCGTATGGTCCGGTTTTATCAGCGCGCTGTGCAACCTCGTACCAGGTCCATGGATGGGAGGCATGTACCGTTACACCAAAAGGCAGGTCCTGTTCTTTAGCAGCCTTGGCCCAGCCGCCAATCAGATCTTTTTTGGGGCCAAGCTTGGTAGAGTTCCAGCTCTGGTATTTACTATCATACAAATCAAAGTTATCATGATGGTTAGCCAGAGCCATAAAGTATTTGGCTCCTGCTTTTTTGTATAAAGCCACCAATTCACCTGGATCCCAGTTCTCGGCTTTCCATTCGTTAATCACATCTTTAAAACCAAATTTTGAAGGGTGTCCATATTTTTGAACGTGGTATTTATACTGGTCACTGCCTTCCTGGTACATACCACGGGCATACCAGTCGCCGCGTTCCGGCTGACATTGTGGCCCCCAGTGTGCCCACATGCCAAATTTAGCATCGCGAAACCAATCAGGTACCTGGTATTGAGCCAATGAATCCCATGTTGGCTGAAACGGGCCGGCGGCAATGCCTGGATTTGAACTGGCTTGCAACCAATTGTTACCGTAAAGTTTGGATAGGTATAAGGAAGATAATCCTGTGGCTAAACCTTTTATTAATGTTCTTCTTTTCATAATTGGGTTTGGTGATTGGTAATAAATAGCTATGCCGACCTGCTATCCAAATTTTATTAAGGTTCGATAAGTCACTTTAGCTGTAATTGGTTGATCCGCAATTGATGTATTCCCATCAATAATTGATAATCAAATTTCTTTGAAATAATATCTAAATAATTGACCTAATGGGACTTTTTTTTGTATAAAACCGACTTTTTGCGTACAGGGAAATGCGAATCGGCGAAAAGAATCCAGGTTATTAAATTAAAATTTATATTTTGGTTTTGATTTTAACTGGTTTATTTAGTGCTGGTTAATGTTGAAATAAAACCAATAAATTGTCCAAGTTATTGCACGTTGATAGTTTATGGTTTGGTACTTATAAAAACATTGCCAATGGTTATTTCAGACTCTACTGATCTTTAATTTTAAAATACCAGTTATATTTCCTCTGCCATTACGATACCTCATTGACTAATGATTAAAACCAACCTGGTACATCTGTTTTTTATATTCGCTGGGTGACATGCCAGTCAGCTTTTTGAAGGTTTTGGAAAAATAAGAGAGGTTATCAAATCCGGTTTGAGTACAAATTTCCGAATAAGACATTCTACTTGTCGCCATCAGATACTGTGCACGCTCAACACGTTTTTCATTTATATAATTTAATGGCCTGGTTCCCGTATGCTGCTTAAACTGCCTTGAAAAGTAATCGACATTTTGATTTGCCCGTGAAGCGAGCAGGTGCACCGAAAGATCCAGGTGTAAATTAACAAGGATATAATTTAAGGTTTCTGCAATTTTTACCGGGATAAGTTTATGTTCCGGATGTTTGAACAATTGGGGGTTTAGGAATTTGGCGGTTAGCATCATCAGAATACCCTGGGTTTCCAGGTATGTTGAAGTGTTTTGCTGATTGTTAAGTTCCTGGTATTCTTTATAGTAAATGTCTTTTTCATACACCTTGGGGTTGTCGGACCGATTAATTCCTCTTCCCGGGTTAATTTCAAGAAGTCTGTTAAAAAGGTTAATATCCATTTCGGTAGCTTTTGTTTTCAATACAGCCCTGTTATTAGCAAAAAGGGAGCTTCCATCTGTCGAATCCTCAAAAAACTGAACAAAATATTGGCCCAGGTAATTACTGCAGTTTAAATTACATAGGGTGAAGCTCGGAATGATGTACAAATAGCCTGGTTCAAGCTTTAACAAACTGGCTGCATCTGATATTTCACCTTCTCCGTCATCTATATAATAAATACGGTAATAAGGGCTAATCACATTCCTGTAATTCCATTTAGAGTTAAGCCTTACATAGTCAACGTTAAGGAGCGAAAAAGTATGTTTTAAATTTCTTTTAATCATCTGAATTGCAAATATGCAAATTGCTTTGGCATACCAGTGTGTATATGAATGATTTAAATACAGAAAAGTCGGTTTTTTACAAAAAAAAGTCCATTTCAAACAAATTTTGAGATGTTGGTTTACTGTAGGTTTGAATTAACCAATATAAAGGAACAATACCTCAAAACAGCTGCATTAGTATCAGCGCATTAGCGGGCTTTACCGATGGTGAAAGCTATCAGCGGCATAGATGTTTATGCTTAAAGTCAAAGATGTTACCAGATAGCCAGCAAATCGATTTTTGCCGGTTTGGAAAATAATTACTGGCGACTGTATAAAGCAGAATTGAAACCCAATAAGGAGTAAATAAACAACAAGTTAAACCTATGATGATGAGAAAAAAGGTATAAGCACCTGTTTAAAAAGTGGGGTAGATGCTCAACGCGCTTAACCTTCAGGGAATAGCTGCCAGGCTCATTCCAATTATTAAACTACAATTGATTTTGTTAAGGAGTATGATCGATTACAGTATTGTTGTTTTTTATGTTTTACCATCCACATAATTTCAGTGTTTTTGGATTTATATATTCAAAATTCGATATTTACGAAAGCCAAATCCGGAAACATAGCCTAATCTATTGATTGAATTTTATGAATACCCCGACTCTTTAAGCTATGAGGTATAAATTATCGCTAAGCGCTCTTATCTTATTGTTAATGCTTCGTGTTGCTTTTGCGCAAAACGGCAAATACCAATTTTCGCAACTAAACAGAAGCAATGGTTTGTCTCACAATCAGGTTAACTGTGTCTTTAAAGATTCTGAAGGTTTTATGTGGTTTGGCACGGCAGCGGGTCTTAATCGTTACGATGGTTACACTTTTAAAATATTCAAACATGATGCTTATAATAAAAAGTCTCTTAACGATGATTTTATAACCGGTATTTTTGAAGGACCTGACAAAAAATTATGGGTGTCAACGAGGAACGGATATTGTTTTTATGATCCTGAAACGGAACAGTTTGATAGTGATATATCACTAATGACCGGCTCTTTAAAACTTCCCGGGTATCCTTTTGTCTCTAAAATAATCCGTAGTGGCAAAGGCGAGTTTTGGTTTGTTTGCCCCGATTCCGGTCTTTACAGGTATAATGAATTAAACAAAACAACCAGGCGGTACTATCATCATCGCTCCGGTGCGTTATTACATTCAAATCTTATTGCAGATATTGCAAGGGATGCAACTGGTAATATATGGCTGGCATATCGCGACGGTGTGGTTGAGAGATTAGACATCAACCAGAATAGAATTGCTTATCGCACCGACGTTTTTAGTAAAGCTGCCAGTAATAAGGAAGGGAATTACTCAATTACTGTAGACAGGGATAATGATTTATGGTTATATTCTTCTAATTTTAATTCAGGCGCATATTATTATAATCCTTCTTCCGGAGTATTGCGGCATATTACTGACGAATCAGCCGGGGCAAAATTAAAGTCAAACATCATCACTAATATTGTACAGGCCGATGATGGCCTGATATGGATAGCCACCGATCACGGCGGCATAAACGTGTTAAACAAAAAAAGTTTCACGGTCACCTATTTATTGAACCGGGAGGATGATGCGAAGTCGCTAAGTCAAAACAGCGTGATCCTTTATAAAGATGATTCGGGTATTATGTGGGCCGGCACATTTAAAGAGGGGGTAAGTTATTATCATAAAAATATTATCCGGTTTCCACTCTACAGGCATTTCGCCTCCGATCCGGGAAGTTTAAGTTTTGAAGATGTTAACAAGTTTGTTGAAGATAAAAACGGCAACCTGTGGATCGGGACAAACGGAGGAGGGCTGATCTACTTTAACCGTAAAACCGGCAGTTTTAAACAATACAAGTATGAGCCGGGGAATCCAAATAGTCTCAGTAATGATATTGTTGTTAGTTTATGTATCGACCATGATCAGAAATTATGGATAGGAACCTATTTCGGCGGGCTCGATTGTTTTGATGGGAAAAATTTTATTCATTATAAACATGATGATAAGGTAGCCGGCAGTATCGCTGATAACCGGGTATGGAGTATTCTTGAAGATTCTTCGAACAGGTTATGGATAGGAACATTTGCCGGGGGGCTTCAAATATTTGACAGGGACAAAAAGATATTTTCTTCTCCTCTTAAGCAAACGGATATCAGGTCGCCTTATATAGCCACACTCTTTGAGGACAGGAAGGGTAATATCTGGGTAGGGGGATACTTTGGCGTTGATGTAATCTTGAAAAATAAGGACAGGGTTATTCATTACAGTGCTGATAAGAAAGGCACAAACAGTTTGATCAGCAATGGCATAAATTGTATAATACAGGACAGCCGGGGCCTCATCTGGATATCAACGCGCGAAGGGGTAAGCATTGTTTACCCCGAAACTGGGTTTATCAGATCGTTAACAGCGAAAAACGGATTGCCGGACAACACCATAATGGATATCCTGGAGGATAACCGGGGGATAATATGGTTAAGTACAGCCAACGGGTTGAGCAGGATAACCTATATCCAAAAGCAAGCGCCTTACACTTTCAGATTTGAAAACTTTGATGAAACGGATGGCCTGCAAGGCAGGGAGTTTAACACACGCGCTGCCCTCAAAACCAGTAAGGGCGAATTGATATTTGGAGGAGGACATGGTTTTAATATTTTCGATCCGTTAACCATACATGCCAATACACATAAGCCGAAATTGATTTTTACGGATTTTCAGCTGTTTAACAAAAGCATCAAGGCTAATGAGGAAGTTAAGGGACATGTTGTTTTGTCAAAGGCTATTTCGGCAACCCGTGAGCTGACACTGACACACAGTGAAAATGTATTTACCATTGAATTTGCCGCGCTAAACTTTTTCAATCCAAATAAAGTAAAGCATCAGTACATGATGGAGGGTTTTGATAAGGATTGGATTGATGCAGATAATACCATACGAAAAGCTACATACACAAATCTTGATGGCGGCGACTACATTTTTAAGGTACGCGCGATTAGTCAGGAGGGAAGATGGGAGCCCGATTATATGACATTAAAAATTAAGGTGTTACCTCCGTTTTGGAAGTCGACAATGGCCTATTTTATTTATATAATACTTTTATTTGGAATCCTGTTTTTTATACGTCGGCGCGGAATCCAAAAAATAAGAAGGCAGTTTGAAGTTGAAAAAGAGAAGCAGGAGGCAAAATTACTGATTGAGCATGAACGCCACGAGGCCAGGCGTATGCATGAACTTGACATGATGAAAATCAAGTTCTTTACCAATGTAAGCCATGAATTCAGAACCCCCTTATCATTGATCATGGCTCCGGTTGATAAGATCTTAAAGCACACCGAAGCAGAGGAACAAAGGCACCAGTTACAATTGATCAACCGTAATGCCAAACGGTTACTAAATATGGTAAACCAGTTGCTTGATTTCAGAAAAATGGAAGTGCAGGAACTCAGGCTGCATGCACGGAACGGGGATATTATAGGTTTTATTAAGGAAATGGTTTATTCCTTCTCAGATGTTGCCGAGAAAAAGCACATCCGGCTGGTATTCGATTCGGAAATTCAAAGCCTGGTTATGAACTTTGACCACGATAAAATAGAACGTATCGTCTTCAATCTGCTTTCCAATGCATTTAAGTTTACACCTGACGAAGGACATGTCAGTGTTATATTAGCTATAACTGAAAAAGCATCTGAAAAACGGTTGCTGGAGATAAAGGTTATTGATACAGGCATTGGAATCCCGTTTGATAAGCAGGACAAAATTTTTGAACGCTTTTTTCAGAACGAAGTACCCGGCTCTATGGTTAACCAGGGCAGTGGTATAGGTTTATCAATAACAAAGGAATTTGTAAAGCTGCATAATGGTGAAATATCAGTAGAGAGCGAGGCGGGAAGGGGCAGTTGTTTTACCATATTGCTTCCTGTTGATTTAACAGCTGAGGAACAAGTGCCGGCTAACAATACGCTCGAGCCGGCGATAACCGATGGTCAGGCCTTGCTACAGGCGGGATGCGGTAACACAGTCAAAAAGCTTACTGTTTTACTGGTTGAAGATAACGAAGATTTTCGCTTTTATTTAAAGGACAATTTAAATGATACTTTTAATGTCATTGAGGCCGCTAATGGCAAAGAGGGTTGGCAAAAGGCCCTGGCCCTGCATCCTAACCTGGTAGTCAGCGATATCAGTATGCCCGAGATGAATGGCATCGATCTATGCCGGAAAATACGTAACGATAAACGGACATCGCATATACCGGTTGTATTACTTACCGCTGTTACAGGGGAAGAGCAGCAATTGCAGGGGCTTGAAACCGGTGCCAACGACTACCTAACCAAGCCTTTCAATTTCGAGATACTGATATCCAAATTGAAGAACATACTGGCTATGCAGGAAGACATGCGCAAAACCTATCAAAAGCAGCTTGATGTCAAGCCAACAGATGTGGTTGCCGAATCATTTGATGAAGTTTTTATTAAAAAAGCATTGCTCCTTGTTGAAAAAAATATTGATAATGCCGATTTCTCTGTTGAAGAGCTAAGCAGTGAATTATGCGTGAGCCGAGTTACTTTGTATAAAAGAGCATTGGCTTTAACCGGGAAGTCACCTGTTGAACTCATTAGATCCATTCGTTTAAAACGTGCTGCGCAATTGTTAGAAAGCGGGCACTTAACCATATCCCAGATATCATATAAAGTTGGATTTAAAAGTCAGAAGTATTTTGTGCGTTCCTTTAAGGCTGAATTTAATTGCCTCCCATCAGCCTATGTCAACAGAAAAAACGAACAACCTGAATAAACATTTAAATACAGCAGTGTCCATCGGATATTCCAGCTCTTCTCAGGCCCATTTTGTTAAACTTTTTCGCTTTATTTTCAGTCCCACGGTCTAAAAGTGCGCTTATATTGGATTTAAGTTTCTGTATAACAGGTATTTGACTGCTGTTAACATTTGTGCCCCTATTTATAAACAATCGATTGCGAGCATGCCCGTAACTTCATCCCCATTGAAAGACGAACAGTGAAATTTCTAATGCTTCTGTTGGTATTGAAATCATAGCTCGTATACGATAACCAATTTTAATATTATAACCTATTTAATTAGACTATGCCAAAACGTGTACTCCTTAGTGCCTGTACTTTTTTTTTAGCTTTTATTTTTACTCATGTATATGCGCAAAACGTTTATAAAAAAGTAAATGATGGGCTTATTATTAATCTGCCTGAAACATTAATCCAGAATGCTCGGCTGCTTCGACTGCAGGTGATCTCTGATAAAATTATCCGAGTAACAGCTACTCCCGAGAATGCATTCTCCATCGAGAAAAGCCTGATGGCTACAGCGCAGATAAATCCATCTATTACCTGGAGTGTAGCTCAAAGAGATGACCAGGTGATGTTAACGACTACATCTGTAACTGCTCGTGTATCGTTAACACAGGGTACCATAAGTTTTACTGATAAAGCAGGTAATATTATTTTAAGTGAAAAACCAGGCCGTACGTTTATTCCTGTATCAAATAATGGAGAAGGTTCCTATCATATTATACAAACTTTTAATAGCCCCACTGATGAAGCCATTTATGGTTTAGGTCAACACCAGAATGGGATAGTAAACTTTAAAAATCAGCACCTGGAGTTGCTACAGAACAACACCGAGGTAGCGGTGCCATTCCTGGTATCCAGTAAGAATTACGGTATTCTTTGGGACAATTACTCCCTTACTAAATTTGGCGATACTCGCGATTACCAACCTGTTTCGGGGCTGAAATTATTTGCTGCGGATGGTAGTGAAGGCTGGTTAACGGCTACCTATGCAAAAAAATCAGATTCGACCGATGTTTTTGTACAGCGCCCGGAATCTGATATTGATTATTCTTTTTTGGAGGACATGAAGAACTTCCCCCAGGGTTACAAGTTGGGAGAGGGAAAAGTAAGCTGGATAGGCTCCATAGCATCAACTTACACCGGTACCCATCAGTTTTGGCTTAAATATGCAGGTTATGTAAAAATATGGATCAACGGTAAATTGCTTGCCGACCGCTGGAGACAGGGCTGGAATCCGGGGACTGCTGTATTGGATATAGACCTGATCAAAAACAAAAAATATTCCATTAAAATAGAGTGGCTGCCCGATGCCGATGAATCATTCATCGCGTTGAAGTGGTTGAGCCCTTTAAATCAGGAACAAAGAGAGAAATATGCTTTCGACTCCGAATCAGGTAATCAGCTTGACTATTATTTTGTATATGGCAAAAATGCTGATGAGATTATCAGCGGGTACCGCAATATTACGGGTAAAGCGGTAATTATGCCGCAATGGGCCATGGGTTTCTGGCAAAGCCGTGAACGCTATAAAACACAGGATGAAATTCTGAATACGGTAAAGGAATTTCGTTCCAGGAAAATCCCCCTTGACAATATTGTGGAAGACTGGTCATACTGGAAAGAAAACCAATGGGGAAGCCAGGAGTTTGATGAAAGCCGCTTCCCGGATCCGGCTGGGATGATCAGCGCTTTGCATGATCAGTATCATACTCATTTCATGATATCGGTATGGGCCAAGTTCTACGAAGGTATTGAGAACTATCAATATTTTGATAAAAACGGTTGGTTGTACAAACGCAATATAGCAAAGCGTCAGCGCGACTGGATCGGCAAGGGGTATTTCTCTACTTTTTATGATGCCTATAATCCGCAGGCCAGGAACGCGTTCTGGGGCCTGATGAATAAGAATTTATATACCAAAGGGGTGGATGCCTGGTGGATGGATGCTTCCGAGCCTGATATTACGTCAAACCTGAATGTTCAGAGCCGTAAAGACCTGATGAACCCTACCTACCTTGGGTCGTCCACACAATATTTTAATGCTTTCCCGCTGCAAAATGCTAAGGGTATTTATGAGGGGCAACGTGGCACCAATCCCAATACGCGTGTATTCCTGTTAACCCGATCGGCTTATGCAGGCTTGCAGCGCTACGCTGCAGCTACCTGGAGTGGCGACGTTGCTGCCCGTTGGGATGATATGAAAAACCAGATCCCGGCGGGAATCAATTTTGCGTTGTCGGGTATACCCTATTGGACTATGGACATTGGTGGCTTTGCAGTAGAGCACCGCTACGAGAAACCAAACGAAAAAGATCTTGCCGAATGGCGCGAGCAGATAACACGCTGGTACCAGTTTGGTGCTTTCGTGCCACTATTTCGTGTACACGGGCAGTTTCCGTACCGTGAGATCTATAACGTGGCTCCGGAAAACCATCCCGCTTACCAAAGCATGCTTTATTATGATAAGCTGCGCTATCGTTTAATGCCTTATATCTACAGTCTGGCAGGTATGGCCTATCACCATGACTATACCCTGATGCGTGGCCTAACAATGGATTACAGGAAAGATGAAAAGGTGAAAAACATCACTGATGAATATCTTTTTGGCCCGGCTTTACTCATTAACCCGGTTTATAACTATGGTGCCACCAGCCGGAACGTTTACCTGCCCCAGGGTAATGGCTGGTATGATCTGTATAGCGGTAAATACGCAGCAGGGGGTCAAACCATAACCGCTGCTGCACCTTATGACCGCATCCCGGTATATGTAAAAGAAGGTTCGATTATTCCTTTCGGCCCTGAGATACAATATACCGGTGAAAAGCCAGCCGATCCGATCACCTTATATGTATACACAGGTAAGGATGCAGAATTTACTCTTTACGAAGACGAAGGAACTAATTACAACTATGAAAAAGGCGCTTTCAGCACCATTCAAATAAACTACAATGAGGCCAATAAAACCCTGTCCATTGATGACCGGAAAGGCCGTTTTGCAGGCATGATTAGCAGCCGAAAGTTTAATGTGGTATGGGTTAACATGAATAATCCCGTCCCGCTGAATTTTGAATCGAACAGTAACCAGCAGATAAATTATGAAGGAAAAAAAGTAACACTAAAATTCTAACCACAATTCAATTAAGAAATCAATTACCAATTATGAACCCCTATTAACATGAAAAAAAATTTACGAAGAAAATTAACGCGTTATGCATTGCTGTTATTGGCGATGCTGTGGCAAAGCTTCCCCGGTTATGCCCAAACCATAAAAATTACGGGTAAAATTACCAGTGCGGATAATGCCCAGGCTATAACTGGTGTAACCGTTAAAGTAAAGGACTCACCAACAGGTACGCTGTCCGGTGCAGATGGCAGTTACGCGATCAATGCAAAAAATGGAGATGTGCTGATTTTTAGTTTTATTAGCTATAACTCTCAGCAAATATATATAGGCTCATCTACAGTTATTAACGTAGCGCTCAAGCCCTCAACCAACGATTTGAGTGAGGTTGTGGTAATTGGCTACGGTACAAGGAAGCGACCCGATCTTACCGGTGCAATATCATCGGTTACAGGTGCAGATCTGTTAAAGACACAGCCTGCGACATTTGACCAGGCCCTGCAGGGAAGGGTAGCGGGTGTAGTTGTGCAGCAGGTATCTGGCCAGCCCGGTGGTGATGTGAATGTCCAGATCCGTGGTTTGGGCGGCTTTACAGGTGCACCCCCTTTATATGTTATTGATGGCGTGCAGATACCTCCAAACGGACAGTCGGCTATTCCAGGCAATGGCACCAACCCTTTATCCAGCATCAATCCATCAGATATAGCTTCGATAGACGTGTTGAAAGATGCTTCCGCCACAGCTATTTATGGTTCGCAAGCATCCAATGGCGTAATTATTATCACGACAAAAAAAGGAAGCGCCGGGCCACCGCTTATTAGCTATGACGGTTACAGGGGCTGGCAAAAATTACCTAAGTACTATGATGTCATGGATTTACGGGAGTACGCCACTTTCATGAATGAAAAATCAGCGATTATTGGGTACGATGTGCGGCCACAGTTTGCCAATCCGCAATACCTGGGACTGGGTACCAACTGGCAAAAAGCTTTGTTCCGTACGGCCCCTATGCAAAACCATAATTTAGCCATTAGCGGTGGTGATGCCAGGACCAAGTATTATATATCAGGTACATATTTCTCGCAACAAGGGATCGCTTTAGGATCAGATTTTAAAAGAACTTCGGTAAAAGCAAATGTTGATAATAAAACCACTGACTGGTTAAAGGTTGGCATAAACCTGAATATGGCGCATGTAGCCGAAAATGTTGCCACTTCCAATACAGGCGTGATCTTGCAGGCACTTAATCAAACGCCCGATGTAGCTGTGGTAAACCCAGACGGTACCTGGGGTGGCAATGACCCGAACATTTATGGTGCTACAGGGACCAACCCATTCGCAATAGCCACTATTGTGAAAGATTTTAAAAGCCGTTACCAGCTATTTAGTAATGCTTATGCGGAAATTCAATTTACCCGGGATTTAACCCTGCGCAATGAAGTAGCCGGAAATTTTGACTTTGCCAGTGAGGATTATTTTAATCCGAGCTATGTTATGGGCGCTTATACCAAGAACAACAATAGCGGCACGGCTACAAACGCGCAAAATTTCTATAATTCAATCACTAATTATTTAACCTATCAACATACGTTTGGCAAAAAATACTGGGTAAACGTAGTGGCAGGCCACGAGGCCCAATTGCTTAAAAGTAGCGGTGTTTCTGCTACCCGCACCAATTTTGCGAGTAACAATGTACAAACGATCAGCAGCGGCGACGCTACAACCGCAACCAATACCGGTGTTAAAGGGCAGGGTGCTTTAGAAGCTTACTTCGGCAGGGCAAACTTTACCTATGATGACCGTTATTTGTTAACGGCTACCGTACGGCACGACGGCTCATCAAAATTTGCCGAAGCATATCGCTGGAATACCACCTACTCCGGCGCCCTGGCATGGAAGATAAGCCACGAAAGCTTCCTTAAAAATGTAAAATCTATAGATGATCTTAAGCTCAGGCTTGGTTATGGGCTTGTAAACAACCAAAACATTGCAGAGTATGCTTATGGTTCTACTTTAAGTACAATACCTACCGGCTTGTCGGGTAACTCGCAGATAACTACCACTACGGGAAACCCGAACATCAAGTGGGAAACTACAAAATCATACAACGTTGGCCTCGATGCAGCTGTTTTCAACGGACGGATCAGTTTTTCGGCCGATGTCTATTACCGCAAAACAAATAATCTGTTGCTAAGCCTTACCATGCCTTATTACTCGGGCACATTTGCTTCCGGCGGGTATTCACCAGGTGCTGTGCAGGCCCCGTATGTAAATATAGGTGCGGTAGGCAACAAGGGTTTCGAATTTACATTGTCTACCCAAAACATCAAATCGAAAGATTTTAACTGGAACAGCAACGTTACATTCACCAGGAATATCAACAAGGTACTCAATTTAGTTGACGGTACTCCGGCAATTTACGGCCCTGTAACCAAAACTGTTGTGGGCCGTTCTATCGGCGAATTTTACGGGTATCAGGTATTGGGTATTTACAAAAATGCCGCCGACTTTGCAAAATATCCCGCACTACCTCAAAACGGAAGCGGCGCGATACCTATAACACCTGGCACGGGCGGTGTTTGGGTAGGTGATGTTATTTTTAAAGACATTAACGGCGATGGTAAAATTGACGCCAACGATCAAATCTTTTTGGGTTCGCCTTTACCTAAATTTCAGTATGGGATCAACAATAGCTTCAACTATAAAAATTTCGACCTGAATATTTTTATGACCGGCAATTATGGTAATAAAATTTATAACCAGTTAAAGGTAAACGGCGATAACCCAAATCAAAATTTTGGCTATTTCCCATCTGTATTCAACTATGCCAAAATCGGGTTGATAGATCCGACCGGGTCTACGTCTGATATCAACAATGTATACATTACAAACCCATCAACCAATATTACCCGGATAAGCCAAAGCAGTGGTAACGATAATCAGCGTTTTTCTGACAAATACATCGAAAACGGTTCTTTTTTAAAGTGTAAGAGCATTGCTTTAGGATATAGTTTTTCAAACAGCTTTTTAAACAGGATCAAATTACGGTCATTAAAGGTATATGTTAACGTCACCAATGTTTTCACCATTACCAAATATACCGGCTATGACCCGGAAATAGGTTCCTGGAACCCGTTAGCTGCAGGTGTTGATAACGGATATTACGCACAGCCACGGGTTTACACAGTTGGTCTTAACGTATCCCTAAATAATTAAAATCAAGATTATGAAACGCATTAAAATAAATATAGCCATGTTGGTTATCATTATTATGATAAGCAGCTGCAAAAAAGATTACCTTAACCGACCTCCTTTAACCGGTATTACTACCGATAATTTTTATAAAAGCAGCTCAGATTTAAGGTTGGCTACAGCTACACTTTATGCCCAGCCCTGGGCCGGTTGGAATAATTTTCCGTTGCTGGGTATTGGAGATATCATGAGCGGCAATATGCTACAGCCATATAATGCCGACCTTGTTCAATTTACTTCCTTTTCCATTACACCCCAAAATAGCTATTTAGCTCAGTCATGGCAGAGTTTTTATAACATAGTAGCGCATTGTAATATCAATATTAAAGCTATTAATACCAAAATGCCTGATAGCGTAGGAGTAAAAGGTAAAACAGGCGCGCTTGGTGAAATCAAGTTTATACGCGCGACATCCTATTTTTACCTGGCTCAGTTATGGGGAGCAGTGCCTATTATTGAAGATAATGACAAACTGATTGCCAATCCACTGGTGCCGCGTCATAAGCTTGAAGATGTTTATAAATTTATTATCAATGATTTAAGATATGCAGTTACTAATCTGCCAAAAACAGATCAGCCGGGACGCGTAACCACGTGGTCTGCCCAGGGTTTGCTGGCAAAGGTATATTTAACAAGGGCCGGTTTAGGTCAAAAGGGTACCCGTAAGCAATCTGATCTGGACAGTGCCGCATATTTTGCTGGTAATGTTTGCAACATGAGTGGTTTAACGCTTTTACCGAGTTACTACAACCTTTTCAGAACTCAGTATAATGATAATCCCGAATCATTGTTCGCATTTCAATGGGCTCCTGGCGTTGGATACGGACAAGGTAATTCCATACAAGCACAATTCGCACCAAGCGGCAGCCTTGTTACAGGAGGAGGTGGCTGGGGAGGAGCCATCGGCCCTACAATAGATCTTGCCAACTTGTATACCGCGCAGGACTCTGTACGCCGAAAAGCCACATTTATGCTTACCGGCGATAAATATCCTGAGCTTAATGCAGCGGGCGGCGGATATACCTCCACAGGTGTAAATGTTAAAAAACACGTGGTTGGTACTGCCGCTGATAATAATTCGCCTACCATGGACCTGTGGTCGTCAATTGAGCATAATGCTGTGTTACGTTTGGCCGATGTGTATTTAATATACGCCGAAGCCTTATTGGGTAACAACGGCTCTACCAGTAATGGACAGGCATTGCAGTATTTTAATGAAATACGTAAAAGGGCCGGGGTTGATAAGGTTACCAGCCTTACTCCTGATATTATCAGGAACGAACGACGGATTGAGCTGGCATTTGAAGGCCAGTACTGGTTTGACCTGGTACGGCTTTCTTATTATGATCCGCAGAAAGCGATTTCTATACTTCGTATACAGACAACCCTTACCAATGATCCTGATCCCAATAATAGGTATGTCCCCCGGTCACAATTTAGTTATGATCCGGCCACAGGAGTTAAAACACCGTCGGCTAATAGCCTGATCATAACCCCGCCAAGCGTCAATACATTTACCCTGCCTATACCGGCAAATGATCAGACAGCAGATCCTAAGTTGCTGCAGGAGCCTGTAGCTTATTATTAGTAGTATTCAGAATCATTAGATAATTCTTAAAATTATGAAAAAATCAAATCAATATATTAAAAGCTGTTTGTTGCTTGCCTTGCTTACTGCCGCTGTATTTTCACAATCCGGCTGTAAAAAGGATAATTCACCATCAAAAGGCGCTCCGGTAATTACCGCCATACGTAATTATGTAGCTCATCCAGGCGATTCGCTTTTAAGCAGCGTTGGCACGGGCCAGTGGATCGTGATCTCTGGTAAGAATTTAAAAGGAGCACTCGCAATCAATTTTGACGGCGTTAAAGGTTCTTTTAACGATGCCTGGTTTTCCGATACCAGTGCAATCGCCCTGATACCGGCGGTTATCGCATTTCCTTCAGTACCCTCAGATAAGCTGAATACCATACAATACGTTACCAATCATGGTCAAACCACGTTTTCGTTCCCTATCGTTGCACCGGCACCTACCATTTCGGGTGTTTCCAACGAAGACGCCAATCCCGGCGATTCGGTTAAAATTAACGGGCTTAGCTTTTTCTTTATTAAAAGCGTTACCTATGCCGGGATTAATATTACCAGTTATAAACCATCAAATGATGGCACTAGTATCAGTCTTGCGGTGCCCGCGGGCGTTACACAAACAGGTGGCACTGTAAGCGTTGAAACAAAATCGGGTAAAGCTACCAGCGTTTATTCGGTACATAATTTTGTAACCGGTGTATTGAATAATTACGATAACATAAGTAATTTTTCATGGGGCTCCGGAACTTCCGATAATTCCACGGCCTATCCTGGTAACAACGGTTTCTATGGGGTGTTGAAAGGATCTAATATTCCTGCCGGAGACGGATCATGGTGGAACGATGGCCGGTCGATCAATACGAATGGGGCGCAATGGGTGCCTCTGGCCAGCTTAAAAGACACATTAAGCCATTATGCTTTAAAGTTTGAAATAGCTGTTTCCAAGCCATGGACAGCTGGGTCTATCCAGATTGTAAAAGATTACTCCTGGACTTATTCGGCAGTTTATCATCCCTGGAAAACCGTTACCGGTTCAACAGTTGCATTTACTACAAAGGGTTGGCAAACGGTTACAATTCCATTTTCAAATTTTGTAAATGAAAAAGGTTTTCCTGCACCAACGCTTACGGATTTGCTTGGTTCAACTGGGGCAGGTGCTATCAATATTACATTTATCAACGATGGCGCAAGTTTTATCAATGCTTTTGAGATAGCTGTTGATAATATCAGGGTAGTAAAAATTAAATAAAGAGAGTTTTAGTTGATTATAAGTGAGTGCCAGGGGCCTTGAGATGGCCCCGGCATTTTTTACGTAACAAAGTAGCTCAGATATTGTACGCCCGGTATCAGGCTGTTAAGCAGGCCTACGGTCAAAGCTTTTTAAAAATCACATAACGATGCAGGCGGCTGGCGTGAGTAAAAACATTTCGTAGAAATTGATCGATAAAAATTTAAATCACTAAGGATTATAAAAATGAAGAAACTGTTTTTTTTTAAAATATTCATATCAATAACAATTATATCTTTTTTTTCCTGTAAAAAGACAAGTAATGCGGCACCGGAACTAACATTAAGTCAAACTGCTATAGTTTTTACCCCTGATGGCGGTAACCAGGATTTTTCAATTGTTTGTAATGCAACATGGAACATCGTTAATCCTGGTTCTTCCTGGCTACAATTAAACACCACATCCGGCAGCAGCGGCAATACGGTTATTCATTTAACAACGCTATCAGAAAACGGTACAGGATCATCACGTTCAAGTACCTTAACTATAAGTTCTGCCAATGGTCAGGCAAGAAGCTTAAAAGTATCTCAAACATCTAATATTTTCCCCAACTATAATACTTCGCCAAAAGCACCTGATGCAACCGGAATGAATAGCAATGCCGTTCAGCTTGCCGCTAAAATGAAATTAGGCTGGAACATTGGCAATACTTTGGAAGCGCCCGGCGGTGAAACAGGCTGGGGAAATCCGGTCATTACCGAGGATTATATAAAATCTGTAAAACAGCAGGGATTTAATGCCATTCGCCTTCCATGCGCCTGGAACTGGAAGCACCTAAGCAACCAGGCCACGGAACAAATTGATTCCAACTGGCTAAAAAGGGTAAAAGAAGTAGTAGGGTATTGTGTGAAAAATGATATGTATGTTCTGCTCAACATTCACTGGGATGGTGGTTGGTTAGATGGTAACATTAACGCGGCTATGCAAGATTCTGTCAATGCCAGACAAAGGGCATTGTGGGAACAAATTGCTACAACCATGCGCGATTTTGATGAGCACCTGATGTTTGCCAGCGCTAATGAGCCGCCCACAGACAATGCGGAAAAAATGGCCATACTTACTACCTATCATCAGACTTTTATTAATGCTGTGCGAGCCACCGGCGGCAGGAACAGCTACAGGGTGCTGGTTGTTCAAGGGCCTTCTACAGATATCGACAAAACCAATGACCTGATGACTGCTCTTCCCCATGACCAGGTACCCGCCCGAATGATGGTGGAGGTGCATTACTACTCTCCATTTCAATTTTGCCTGTTGGAGGACGACGCCGATTGGGGTAAAATGTTCTATTACTGGGGAGCAGGCCATCATTCTACAATAGAACCCGAACGCAACGCCACCTGGGGTGAAGAGAGCGATGTTAATACCGCCTTCAACAAAATGAAGACAAAATTTGCAGACAAAGGTGTTCCTGTGCTATTGGGCGAGTACGGAGCATACAGGCGAAACAACACCGCGCATGTGCCTTTAGATCTGGCAACGCACAATGACGCTGTGGATTATTGGATAACATATATTACCAAACAGGCGAAAGCTAACGGAATGCTGCCATTTTTCTGGGACACCGGTGGTGCTTTGGACAGACAAAATTATTCAGTAAAAGATCAGCGTACGATCAAGTCCCTTAAAGCAGGCGCTAACTAAAATATTTAACAGAAGATCTGAAAATTATATACATAAACCCTGCATCTTCAGATGAGAAAATTTATAACCATATTCATTATAACCTTTTTAATTTCCCCGTCGGCTTCAAAAGCACAGGAAACCAGCCGCTTTTTTAAGGAAAAAGATCTGGTGACTACCGGCATCTATTACTACCCTGAACATTGGGATGAAGCCCAATGGGAAAGGGATATAAAAAAAATAGCTGAGATGGGTTTTGAGTTTGTTCATCTGGCTGAATTTGCCTGGTTTAAAATGGAACCCCAGGAAGCGCGGTTTGATTTTAACTGGCTTGACAGGGTGGTGAACCTTTGCACCAGGTATCATCTCAAAGTGTTGCTGTGTACACCCTCTGCAACCACTCCAACCTGGATGCGGGTAAACTACCCGGAGACGTTTGTTATGGACGGTCATTATATCCGTGCGGAGAATGGTACGCGGGGATTGGAGTCAATTGTTAATTCGAAATATCGGGACTTTGTGAAAAAAGTCGTAGCGGAAATGGCCAGGCGTTACGGACAAAATAAAGATGTGATCGGGTGGCAAATAGATAATGAACCCGGTGCTATACCCGATTATAGCCCCTCGTCGCAGGAAGCGTTCAGAACCTGGTTGAAAAATAAATACAAAACCATTGATGCATTAAATACCGCCTGGGGAGCTGCTTTCTGGAGCCAGTGGTTCAATAGCTTTGATCAGGTAATCATCCCGAATACGAACCTGGTAGGCTGGTGGGGGAACAACCCTCATGCCTTGCTGGATTTTAAAAGATATTCAGCAGACTCACAGGCTGATTTCCTTGATTTTCAGGCCGGCATTTTACGCGATTATATTTCAAAGGCGCAATTTGTTACGACCAACTATACCGCCGTTTGTACGGGTTCAGACCCCAGACGTACCAGGAAACTGGATTTTGCAGCATACACCGCGTATCCAAACGGAGGTACTGATAATATTGGTGAATCAGGCTTCCGTTTAGGTAACAGTGATGTTGTTCTTTTTGCTTCAGAATATTACAAATCGGTAGGCGGCGTGTCCGGTGTTATGGAAATTCAGCCCGGGCCGGTTAACTGGGGTAGTTACAATCCGTTGCTTTTGCCAGGAACCGTAAGGCTATGGTTGTACCATAGTTTTGCGGCGGGAGGAAAGATCGCCTGTTCATACCGTTTTCGTCAAATCTTATATGGCGCAGAACAGTATCATGCCGGGGTAATCCAAACAGATGGTGTAACACCTTCGCAGGGCGGTAAAGACTATATGCAGTTCATGAAAGAAATAGCAGATCTGCGGAAACAATTTAAGCCGGAAACCAAAATGCCCGCAAAACTGGCCGCACGGTCAACGGCGATTCTCTGGAACGTTGAAAATTACTGGAGCATTGACAGGCAAAAACAAACAGGACAATGGAATACCTGGGACTACCCGGTTAAATTCCTGAAAACAGCAAAGTCATTGGGAGCGCCCGTCGATGTAATCCAGGAAACAACAGATTTGTCAAAGTATAAGGTAGTTATCGTTCCGGCTTATGAAATGGTTGATGCTGCTTTGGTGAAGAAATGGAACGATTACGTAACAAAAGGAGGGCACCTGATCATCACCTGTCGTACCGCTACCAAAGACCGTAGGGGCCATTTTTGGGAAGGAGAAGCTGCTATGCCGATTTTAAATCTGATCGGGGCATATATCCATCAGACTGATATGCTCTCTTCTTATGGAAAAGGCGATGTTTTGATGAATTCGAATCATTATTCATGGCATAGTTGGGCAGATTTGCTACTGCCGGACACCACTACAGCGGTATTGGTCACTTATAATAACCAGTTTTATAAAGGAACAGCTGCTGCTGTAGTGCACAAGATCGGCAGGGGTAGTGTAACCTATATCGGTGTTGATACTGATGATTTTAAGTTAGAGAAGGATTTATTGCAGAAGATTTATAAAGAGGCCGGTGCTACAACGGAGGATTATCCTCCCGGTGTCTTTGTTTATTGGCGTGATGGTTTTTATACGGCATTGAATTACTCATCAGAAAATTACACGGTAAATCTGCCGGATACTGCAAAGATCTTGATTGGAGAAAAGGTACTGAAACCTGCGGGAGTACTCATATGGAAAGAATAACTTATTAAGAATAAACAAACAAATGAAAAAAATAATTGGGGCATTGGTGGTTTTGCAATTCCTTTTTTTGGCAAATGTAAATGGCCAGAGGGCGATCAATGTGGATTTTAACAAGACTTCGGGCAAGCTTAATACCATGTTTAATGCCTGTGTGGGTGCAGGCCGGGCAAATGAAGGGTTGCGTGCCGACTGGCAGCAACAACTGGAATATGTAAGAAAACAATGTGGTTTTCGGTATATCCGGATGCATGGCTTACTCACCGATGATATGGCCGTATATACCGAAGATGCAAAAGGAAATCCTCAGTATAATTATATGTATGTAGATGCGCTGTTTGATTTTCTGCATAAAATTGGCGTGAAGCCTTTTGTAGAGTTAGGTTTTATGCCTAATGCTCTGGCAAGCGGAAAACAGACAATTTTTTGGTGGCGCGGCAATGTTACCCCGCCAAAAGATTATAACAAATGGCAGGCGCTCATTCATAACCTTGTTCAGCATTTTACAGAACGGTACGGTGCCGAAGAAGTAAAGTCCTGGTATTTTGAAGTATGGAATGAACCTAACTTATCTCCTGGATTCTGGACGGGAACGCAGGACGATTATTTCAAACTGTACGATTATTCTGTAAAGGCGGTTAAAAGCGTAAACCCCGAATATAAGGTAGGCGGGCCAGGCACTGCAGGCGCGGCGTGGGTTCCTGACATGATCAGTCATTGCAGCAAAAATAAGGTTCCAATTGACTTCATCAGCACCCATTCCTATGGTGTAAACCAGGGCTTTCTGGATGAGTATGGCAATTCGGGCACGGTATTAAGTAAAGATTCACTGGCGGTAAGTGGCGACGTGTTGAATTCCCGTAAACAAATTTCTCAATCCGCGATACCTAATCTGGAGCTGCATTATACGGAATGGAGTTCATCGTACACACCGGCAGATCCTGTGCATGACAGTTATCAGGAAGCAGCCTATATTCTGGAAAAAATAAAACAAGTTGGTCATGCGGCCAACTCCATGTCATACTGGGTGTTTACCGATATTTTTGAAGAGCCAGGGCCCCGCTATACGCCCTTTCATGGAGGTTTTGGTTTACTTAACATTCAAGGCATAAACAAGCCGGCTTTTTATGCTTATAAATTTATGAATAAGCTTGGAGGAACCGAGTTAGCTAATACCGACAAACGTTCATGGGTTTGCAAAAATGATAAAGGGGACATCCAGGCATTATTATGGAACTATACCTATACTTTACCGGATTCTGTTAATAATCAATCTTATTATATAAAGGATTTGCCTGCCAGATCGAAAGGGAAAGTGAAAATAAATCTATCGCATGTACCTGCCGGAAAATACACCATGGAAATTTATAAAGTTGGCTATAGGGTAAACGATGCCTATACACGCTATGTGGATATGGGCAGGCCCGGCCAGTTAAACAGGCAGCAGGTTGAAAAGTTAAAACAAGAAAACGGCTCTCCTGTCGCCAAACAAGAGATCGAAATCAAGCCGAATGCTGTGTATTCCCCGGAGTTTGATATACGTGAAAATGATGTTATCCTGATAAACCTGATTAAAAAATCTTAACCCATGAATATATTAATACCAAAATTGAAAAGAATAAAGAGGACATGCAGCTGTGTGCTTTTTTTTGCACTGGCAGCAGGAATGGCGAACGCGCAGCAGAGCCTGAATAATAGCGATCAGGAACAAAAAATCCGTTCCCTGGTCAGCCAGATGTCTTTGCAGGAGAAAGTCAGCCTGCTGCACGCGAATTCCAAGTTTTATGTATCCGGAATAAAGCGGTTAGGTATCCCCGAATGGGCGCTGAGTGACGGACCGCATGGGGTACGTGCTGAAATTAACAGGCACGACTGGGGATATTCAGGGTGGACCACCGATTCGGCAACCTGCTTTCCTCCCGGAACAACCCTGGCCGCAACCTGGAATCCTGAATTAGCCTTTAAACAGGGACTGGTATTGGGTGAAGAAGCCCGGTTTCGAAAAAAAGATGTTTTGCTGGGGCCTGGTATCAATATCATTCGTTCCCCGCTTTGCGGCCGAAACTTCGAATATATGAGTGAAGATCCCTTTCTTATTTCAAAGATGGCCGTTTCCTATATCAAAGCCCTGCAGTCAAAAGATGTGGCAGTGAGCGTAAAACACTGGATAGCCAACAACCAGGAAACACATCGCGACTCTATCGATGTCGAGGTGAGCGAAAGGGCTTTTCGTGAAATCTATCTACCAGGCTTTAAAGCCGCTGTCACAGAAGGCGGAGCATATACGGTAATGGCTGCTTACAATAAATTCAGGGGCGACTGGTGTTCGGAAAACGAATATCTCAACAGGCAAATTCTTCGGAAAGAATTTGGATTTAAAGGGGTATTAATGACCGATTGGTCTGCGGCGCATACTACGGTAAAGGCTGCGTTAAGCGGGCTTGATCTGGAAATGGGCACCGATATAAAAGATTACAACGAATGGTATTTTGCCAATCCGTTAATAAAAGCTGTAGAAGAAGGAAAAGTACCTTTATCGGTAGTTGATGAAAAAGTAGCGAATGTGCTGCGCGTCATGTTCAAAACAAAGATGTTTGATGAAAGTAACCGGGAAAAGGGAAAAATGAATACGCCGGAGCATCAAAAGGCAGCTTACAATTCTGCTGCCGAAGCAGCGGTACTGCTTCAAAACAAAGGCAACATTCTTCCTGTTGATTTCAACAAAATAAAGTCGATTGCTATTATTGGTGATAATGCCACCCGGAAACATTGCGGGGCGGGGCTTAGCTCCGAAATAAAAGCATTATACGAAGTGACGCCCTTACAGGCCATTAAGCAAAAGTTCGGCGCTACCGTAAAAGTAAATTTCGCCCAGGGGTATGAAAAACAATCTGTATTTAAAGAGGGCAGCAACGCAGGCCAGGCAAATTCAGATAAAGTCAATTGGGAACTGATTCAGGAGGCTGTTAAAGTTGCCGGGGAATCGGACGTGGTGCTCATTTTCGGAGGTCTGAACCATGATTTTGATACCGAATCTTTTGACAAACAAAATATGGATCTGCCTTATGGACAGGAAGTTTTGATCCGGGAAGTAGCCAAGGCCAATCCGAACACTGTTGTTGTTATGATAGCTGGTTCTCCTGTAAAATTAGCAGGCATTGTTAACCGTGTGCCCGCTATTTTATGGTCGTGGTATGGCGGGATGGAAGCGGGTAATGCGGTTGCAGATATATTAAGCGGCAAGGTAAATCCATCGGGCAAATTGCCTTTTACCATGCCGGTAACGCTGGATCAGTCACCCGCTCATGCTTTGGGTAATTTTCCTGGAAGGGGTATGAAAGTAAATTATGAGGAGGACATTCTGATAGGATACCGTTGGTTTGATACCAAAAAAATCCAGCCTCAGTTTCCTTTTGGATACGGCCTTTCTTATACTGGTTTTGAACTCAGTAATTTTTCAACAGACAAGAAGGACTATGAAAAAGACGATACCATTCATGCGAAATTGGTGATTAAAAATACCGGTACCCGCTATGGGGCCGAAGTAGTACAATTATATGTAAGCGACCCGGTTTGTTCTGTTTTGCGCCCGGAAAAGGAACTTAAAGGTTTTAAAAAGATATTTTTAAAGCCTGGTGAAACTAAAACAGTTGAACTGGATGTAATGGTTGGTGATTTGGCTTTTTATGACGAGACAAAAAAAACATGGAAAGTTGAAGCCGGCGAATTTATTCTTCAATTAGGTAATTCATCACGTAATATTTCAAAAACAGTAAAAATCTTGGTTAAATAAACTCATTTCGGAAGCCGTGTGAGGTTTATGGGAAATCTGTGAACCGGACATACACGCTATCCGGAATACCGATAAACTCAGAAATAATTTTCAATGGGAATGGCTCGCTGGCCTTATAAAATAAGTGTAAAAAACACAATAAATAATATTAAATTTCATGATGAAAAAGTTATTAGCCATTTCAGGATTGTTCCTGTTCACTGCAACAAGCTTAAAAGCGCAAAACCCTAAGCTTACGCTTGATTTAACCAAGCCCGGAGCAAATGTAAGCCCGCAATTGTATGGATTGATGACCGAAGAGATCAACCATTCGTACGATGGGGGTTTGTATGCCGAGCTGATCAAAAACAGGATATTTAAGGACAACCCAAATACGCCGGAAGCATGGAGCGTAATCAAGGAAGGTGGCGCGAAGGCTACAATGCAATTAGTTGCCGCAAACCCCAACTATATACCTGCAGATGAGCGGCGCCATGCAATTAATGGCGCGTTAACCACTTGTTTAAGATTATTGGTGGATACCGGCGGTGGCCGGGCCGGTATTGCAAATGAAGGTTATTGGGGCATACCCGTTTTGCCTAATACAACTTATAACGCCTCTTTTTATATTAAAGGTATGGAAAGCAAGCCATTGACCGAGCAATGGGCTCCCGCGCCTAAAACTGCAGTTCCGGTAATTGCTGATAACACTGCCGGGCCTATAACCGTAAGTATAGAAAGCAATGACGGTAAAACGGTATATGCTTCGGGGACTATTAATTTAATAAAAAGCGCCTTTTGGAAAAAATATGAACTTAAATTAACAACCGGCGCTGATGTTAAACCAACATCTGCCGCCCGTTTTGTTATTTCGACGAACCGTACCGGGGTTTATTATTTTAACCTCGTCTCTTTATTTCCGCCAACCTATCATAACCGTCCCAATGGGAACCGGATAGACATAATGAAATTATTGGCTGATATGAAACCCCGCTTTTTACGTTTTCCAGGCGGTAATTTCCTTGAAGGCCCGAAATTGACCGATGCATTTCCGTGGAAAACTACTTTGGGACCGCTTGAGGGGCGCCCCGGCCATACCGGCTCATGGGGCTATCGCCCTACCGACGGGATGGGCTTACTTGAATTTTTAGAATGGTGCGAAGACCTGAAGATGGAACCACTGCTTGCCGTTCATGCCGGCTATTCACTCGATGGCGACCATGTGGACGCAGGCCCGCTTTTAAAGCCATACGTAGATGATGCGCTGGATGAAATTGAATATGTTACGGGCGACGTACATACCTACTGGGGGGCTAAGCGTGCGGCAGATGGGCACCCGGCACCCTTTAAACTCAACTATGTGGAGATTGGTAACGAAGACGGGTTTGACGCGTCTGGCAGTTACGACGGACGTTTTGCACAGTTTTATGATGGCATTAAAGCCAAATATCCTAGCCTTCACTGTATCGCAACCATCGGTGGTAAGGACTGGCTTGGGACCAGGGGCAAATTAACAATTCGCAAGCCCGAAATTGTAGATGAACATTATTACCGCACTGCCTGGGAAATGGAAGAGGATGCGGCACATTATGATAATTACGACCGCAAAGGATATAAAGTGTTTGTAGGTGAGTGGGCAACGCGTGAAGGCGAACCAACCACTAATTTGAATGCTGCCCTGGGCGATGCTGCCTGGATGACGGGCATGGAACGAAATTCAGACCTGGTTATCTTGTCGTGCTACGCGCCATTATTTGTAAATGTAAATAAAGCAACGGCAACTTCCCCAAAAGCCTGGCAATGGGACTCGGACCTGATAGGTTACGATGCTTTAAAAAGTTTTGGTTCACCATCGTATTATGTGCAAAAGATGTTTAACAGCTATATCGGCAATAAAGTGGTGCCTATAGCAGGCGCCAATATCCCTACCCAAACCAGGCCTGCCACCAAGCAGGACAGCGCGGCGAACAAAATGCCCCAACCTATACCAGCCATGTTTTATGTAGCTACCCGGGACACCAAAACGGGAAAACTGTTTCTTAAAGTAGTAAATGCAACAGGAAAGCCGCAGCAGGTTGATATTGATTTAAAGGGGGCTGGAAAGTTTTCTCCCGAGGGTAGTATCGTGGTCATAAAAGGTGATAAGCCCGAAGATACGAACACGATCAGCGATCCGGTAAAAATAGTCCCGGTTACCTCCAAGATAAAAGTGGCCGGCGCTAAATTTACAAGGACCTTCGATCCATATTCAGTAAGCGTGCTTCAAATAAATACATTAACTAAATAATTAAAACCAGCTACGAATAGCAGGACAAAAAAACAAATGTGAATATGAGAAATGCGATTTACAGGTTATGGATGACGGCATTAATTATCACGCTTATAATGCCGTGTTTATACGCACAAAAAGCCACTAACCCCATTATTTATGCCGATGTACCGGACATATCAATAGAACGTGTAGGCAATAGCTATTACATGAGCAGCACAACAATGCACATGAGTCCCGGTGTACCGATCATGAAGTCAAACGACCTGGTGACCTGGAAAACGGTGGGTTATGCATATGATACTTTAGGAAACGTTGATGCATTAAATCTCACAAATGGCAAAAACGCATATGGGCAGGGGTCGTGGGCAAGTTCTATTCGTTTCCATAATGGTACCTATTATGTAAGCACATTTTCTGCAAATACCAATAAAACGCACATTTACAGTACTAAAAATATCGAAAAAGGTCCGTGGAAAGCCAGGTCATTTGCCCCCGACCTGGGTGATCACTCGTTGTTTTTTGATGATGACGGAAAAGCGTATATGATTAGCGGGAGCGGAGATTTAAGGTTAGTTGAATTAAAGGATGATCTTTCCGGTATAAAACTCGGCGGAACGGACAAAATTATCATTGAAAAGGCAGGCGAGCCTTCGGGCGGTACCGGCCTAGGTCCGGAGGGCTCCCAACTGTTTAAGATAAACGGCAAATATTACCTTTTCAATATTACATGGCCAAAGGGCAGCATGCGCACTGTTATCATACACCGGGCAGATAAGATCACCGGCCCGTACGAAGGACGAATTGGCCTTCAGGATCTTGGTGTGGCACAAGGTGGATTGGTCGAAGCGCCAAATGGGGCCTGGTATGCTTATTTGTTCCGTGATTATGGCTCGGTGGGCCGTATTCCCTATTTAGTCCCTGTAAAGTGGGTGGATGGATGGCCCGTTTTGGGCACTGGCGGCAAAGTGCCCGATACACTCGATCTGCCGGCCGGTAAAGGTTTGATCCCGGGCATAGTTGCTTCAGACGAGTTTGCCCGTAAAAAAGGTGAACGTGCATTACCACTGGTTTGGCAATGGAATCATAACCCGGATAATAGTTTGTGGTCTGTTACAGCGCGGAAAGGGTATTTACGGCTCACTACCGGCAGGATTGACACCGATTTCGTGATGGCACGAAATTCATTGACACAACGCACTATCGGTCCGGTGTGCTCCGGGACAGCTTCGCTCGACGTTTCTAAAATGAAAGATGGTGATTTTGCGGGTTTGGGTCTTTTGCAAAAAAATTACGGGTTGGCTGGTGTAAAAATAACCGGGGATAGCAAAGCTATCCTGATGATCAATGCAAGCACTGGGAAACCCGTAGAAGCACAAAAAATCCCCTTGAGCCAAAAAGTAGTATACTTTAAGGCGGAGTGCAATTTTACGAACAGAAAAGACGTGGCAGATTTTTTTTATAGCCTGGACGGGAAAACATGGATCCCATTGGGCACACAATTAAAAATGGCCTATACCTTCCCACATTTCATGGGCTATCGTTTTGCTTTGTTTAATTATGCTACAAAAAATATAGGTGGGGCTGCTGACTTTGACTTTTTTCATATAACAAGTTCCATTTCCACGGAAAAATAAAGCCTGTTAAATCAACGAACGCAAAAAATGAAAAATATACCTTAATGTATTATGCTTACAGCCCCGGTTGTTTGCAGGGCGCAAAGCTATCAAAAAACGGCATTAGGTTTAAAGGCATCAGTTAACCGAATTTCGGTTGAGGTTCACTTTTACCACCCGAAATAACCCGGGTGGTAAAAGTGCCCGAGGGAATGTTTTTACCAAAGAGAGCCTTTCGGTCGTCAAAAAGCCACAGCAAACGCAAATCAGCATGGCGATATTGTACCTCGAAGCAATAAGTTAATTTTTCTTGGAAACATAAGGTATCATCATGGAACAAGTCCAAATGTCCAAAAGTTGAATGGAATCAAGTTTATTTTTATCGACTTACTAACTGACAATCAATTATGTACGTTTAATTCGGTGCATAGGGTATAACTGAAAATTGACGCACCGAAGTACTCACTTTTTGTTGCTAATTGGTGTATAAAAATGGGAATTTTGCATCAAAAAATAATCATGTAATCATTTGATTTACAGGATTTTAAAATGTTTTTAACAAGATTTTCGGTGGAGAGGTAGGATCCCGTTACTTCAAAAAAAATGTAAATCACTATGAAACAAAATATTACGAACAAAATTACATGGCATATTAGAGCAATAGCTACTGCCCTGCTGTTTTTAGCCGGTAACATCGCCTGTCGGGCTCAGAACCCTGATAAAACTGAGCGAAAACAATTATTTGATAATAACTGGAAGTTTTTTCAGGGAGATACAGCATCGGCAAAATCAAAGGATTTTAACGATATGGGTTGGCGGAGCCTTGATTTACCACATGATTGGAGCATTGAAGGTAAAATAAGACCTACAAACCCGACAGGAGGTGCGGGTGGATACTTTCCGGCAGGTTCTGGCTGGTACCGGAAAACGTTCAGAGCCCCGGCTGAATGGAAGGGTAAAAAGATTTCCATTTACTTTGAAGGGGTTTATATGAATTCCGAAGTATTTATTAATGGAAAATCACTTGGAATTTACCCTTATGGCTATTCATCCTTTAGTTATGACCTTTCGCCGTTTTTGGATTTTGATAATGAAAATGTAATAGCGGTGCGGGTAGACAATTCGGAGCAAGTGAACAGCAGGTGGTACAGCGGTTCCGGGATATATCGCCACGTTTGGATAACGGTTACCGATGCTGTACATATAGCTGATCGGGGAGTTGCAATTGCCACTCCTGATGTGTCTCCAAAGAAAGCAACCGTTCAAATTAAAACCTTGGTAAAAAACGAAACCGGTTTGCCTCAAAATATTGTTCTCAGCACCCGGTTACTGGACGTAAATTCTAAAAATGCAGGAAATAATCAAATAAAGGTTAAGCTGGCTGCCAATAGTGAACAGGAAATCGCTCAAACCATAATCGTAGCAAATCCGCTGCAATGGACACCGGAAACACCCCGTTTATACCATGCCCAAATACAAATTATACAAAGTAAAAATGTAGCGGACAAGGTGAAGACGGGTTTTGGCATACGTTCCATAAAATTTACTGCTGAGAATGGATTTCAGCTTAATGGCAAAACAGTAAAGCTCAATGGCGGATGTGTACATCATGATAATGGTTGCCTGGGTGCCGCTGCTTTTGACCGTGCAGAGGAACGTAAGGTCGAGCTGCTCAAAGAAGCGGGCTTTAATGCTGTAAGAACTTCTCATAATCCCCCCTCTGAGGCTTTTTTAAATGCTTGCGACAAGTTAGGCCTTTTGGTTATTGATGAATCGTTTGATTGTTGGAGAACAGGTAAAAACAAACATGATTATGCCCAATATTTCGACCAATGGTGGAAACGTGATTTAGAAGCCATGGTTTTGCGAGATCGTAATCATCCATCAATTATCATGTGGAGCATTGGCAATGAAATAGTGGAGCGGGGTAGCCCCGGAGCTGTACAAACAGCCAAAATGCTTGCAGATGCTATCAAAAAAATAGATACTGTTCGCCCGGTTACATCCGCTATTGTAGAAAGTGGTAAAGACTGGGCGGCTTTTGATTCCCTGATGGCGGCCCATGATGTCGGCGGGTATAATTATCATTTATGGAGTGCGGCTGCTGATCATCAGCGGGTACCTTCCCGAATGATCGTTCAAACGGAGTCGTATCCCAAGGATGCTTTTGCCAACTGGAAGCTGGTGAAAAACAACAATTATGTTCTTGGGGATTTTGTTTGGACAGCTATGGATTATCTTGGAGAATCGGGGATAGGCCGTTCGTATTATTCGGGTGATGTGCCCGGTGAGCACTGGGAACATGATTTTTTTCCCTGGCACGGTGCCTATTGTGGCGATATTGATCTGATTGGATGGAGGAAGCCGATTTCGCATTACCGTAGCCTGTTATATAATAATACCGAAAAGCTGTACATGGCCGTTCGTGAGCCTGAACCGTCTCCCCTGGAAATTAAAACTACATGGTGGTCGGTGTGGCCGACCTGGGAAAGCTGGACCTGGCCAGATTATGTGGGAAAGTCTATTACCGTAGAAGTTTATTCAAAGTATCCTAAGGTTCGTCTTTACCTCAACAACAAACTCATTGGCGAAAAGCTAACGACAGAAGAACAGGAATATAAAGCCGATTTCAATGTGCCTTATTCTCCTGGTCAGCTTAAAGCAATCGGTGTAGATAAGGATAAGGAAATTGAATCAACCATTTTGCAAACTTCCGGCGATGCTGCTAAAATTCAATTAACTGCTGATCGAAAAGAGATAGCAGCTAATGGACAAGATTTGTCATATGTCACAATAGAACTAACAGATGCGAACGGCATACCGCAACCCAACGCTGTAAACTGTCTGCAACTAAAAATTGAAGGACCCGGAATAATTGCGGGAGTAGCCAATGCGGATATGAAAGATACGGACTCCTATGTTGGAAATACGCACAAAGCCTGGCACGGACGTGCTTTGGTTGTAATCAGAAGCACTCATAGTACCGGTGATATAAAATTGACAGTTAGTTCAGTTGGTTTATCAGGGACTACTTTAAATATTAAAGCAATTTCCGGAACAAACAAGTAAAAGACGTATATCTCGCTCTACCTGCTTAAGTTTTCGTCAGGACATTAGTTCTTTTACACGCAGCAAGCGATCAAAAAATGTCAAAAGGTGGCCAACGGTAACAAACATGAATGTGCAGGTCAGTTCATCATATATCGTTGGTCATTTTTTATTCGTTTTTCTGGAATTCATATCTGAACCAATTAATATCAATATAGCCTTTAGCCTTAATCGTATTGAAATTATAGATGCCGATCCGGTCTCCCCGGTAACTGCCCCAGGTCAGTTGGGACGTTCCGGCAAAGGGGGTGAATACCCGCCCATTAATGCTGAACGAGTAGGTGTTTTCGCCGTTGAAATCCCAGGTTGAACGAAGCCAGATCGTTTTCCCGGTGATTCTGACGCCAACAGTATCTTTCCCGTTACACTCATATACCAAGTACCGCCTACCTTCGGCCTGCCTGATACCCAATGTGCTATAACTGGTGGTCGAAAAGTGTGTCAGGCCCGCGTATTGACCGTTGACCATATGGTCAATATTCATTTGAATGGTTACCGTATTGGCTTTGGTTCGCATCGTCCGTTGCGTCAGGGTGTTCCCTGCCCGTAGAATGAGTTTCTTCGGTTCGTAGGGCATGAGCGGTTTGAACGCATGCAGACGGAGATGCCCCGGACGCTCTGTCAGCGACCACTTTTCGGCTCTGGGCTGGTAATTCCATTCCCATTGAGCTTTCAGGATCGATGAACTGAAATCATCGCTGCCTAAAATGCCAAGGTCGTTTTTGACATCGATCGGTTTAGCGGCCGACCACACCATCCGGCCTATACCATCTTCTCCAACCGCTCCGACGATGGGCCATCCATCAATCCATTGTACGGGCAGCAGACTGGCGGCCCGGCCTTCCCAGTCACCTGTACCGTGATGTGTAAAAAATACCACTGACCGTTCGGAAGCTGTATCAAACCGCCTTGGTTGGGCTCTCTATCTACCTTTGAATCGACATGGTTTAACTGCCTGACCTCCCAGGGGCCGGTAAGCTTTGTAGCGCGTTCCATCATCATCACACGTCCCTCTTTCCTGACCTCGCTGAAATAATGGAAATAAAAACCACCTATCTTATACAATTTATTGGCTTCGCTACCCTTGGACTGGTGGATGATCGTATCTGATGAGGTGATAAGGCTTTTGCCGTCCGGGCTCATCCTGAACAGGTGGATGTTGTATTGTTTGTTGGTTTTAGGGTCGAATTTAAAATTCGTAGCGATAAAATAAAGCTGGCCGTCATCGTCACAAAAAGAACTGCAATCATCCCAGCCCGCGGTCTTCCAAACCTGATGCAGGGGTTCCCAGGGCCCGCCGGCATTGATGGCCGAACTCATAAAAAATCCGTCATCAGGAGTGCCGAAATAAACCCAAAACCTGTTTTTATAGTACCGTATAGACCCCGCCCATATACCTGTGCCGTAAGCATTCATGCGGTTCCAATTCAGTTCCGGACTGATGGTAGTAATATCTTTAACAACATGGCCGATGATCTCCCAGTTGACAAGGTCTCTGGAGTGCAGTACAACCATTCCCGGCGAGAACTGCATGGTCGACGAAATGGCATAGTAATCTGCTCCAACACGGATGGCATCGAGGTCGTTGTAATCTGCAGGCAGGACAGGATTAACGTATGTGCCATTTTTTTGGTCACCCCATCGCTCCGATAATTGGCCGTACAGGAACAAGGCCTGGAGTTGCAGAAAAAATACTATGGAAAATACCCTTATCGCTTTCATCTTAAGAAACTTGGTCTAATAAATATTCCATTCCCATATTCCTTTAACACCGCTTGTTATTTTCACTCTTAAATAACGGGCTCTGATCCGGAGGTCGTCTGTATAAGGCGATTGAATTTTCAGGTCGGAATGCGTGGCACATGTTCGCCATTTGTTGCCATCTGTGGAGTATTCAAGTTTGTAGGTATGCTCCGCTGTCGGCCGGACGAAATACACCTCGCTCCGTTTGATCCTTTGAGCAATACCCAGATCGGCTACCATCCAGTTGGCCCTGTCTTCCGAAGCAGGCATCCAGCGTGAGCCGTTCTGCCCGTCGAACGCTAACGCGGGCACAAAAGATTCTGTCCTGTGCAGCAACCTGTCTTGATTCGGTTTTATCAGCAGATCCGGGCGAATACTAGAAGCAGTAGCAGCGACAACCTTTATTTTTTTATCCGGCCGAACGGGACCCAGCGCGCCTACACCATCCAGCGTAAGTTCCACGGGGCGGATTGTTCCGTCTTCATTGAAGATCAGCTTATTGACATAAGTCTGCCGGTTGGTACTGCCGCGGCCAAATTCAAGATAGGCAAAATAATAATCATCAGTTCCCGGTACATTAAAAACACAGCCATGACCGGGGCCAAAGATCTGCCGTTGGTGATCCGTGGTCGATACGAGATCTTCCTTTGGAAAATCAAACGGGCCTAACGGGGAGACCGTACTGGTCACGTAGGCGTACTGATATTTCTCGTCTCCTCCCTGGGTGTACAGATAATAGTAAATACCCTTACGTTTAAAGAAAATGGGGCCTTCAGAATAGGCTGTTCTGGGAGTAGGTATGGTAATGATATTGCTGTCGACAGTAACCATATCCAACGCCAGTTTGGCCGCGCGCCGGTGCTGCCAGAACACGTAAGCCTGGTGATCATCATCTATAAAAATCTCGGCGTCGATACCCAGTGGAGGTTTGGCATTTTTGGACGCCAATAACGTTCCGGCAGAATAGGGCATGATAAAAGTATCCGGGCCTTTCGCTAACTTGAACGGGCCATCGGGTGCAGCCGAAACTGCCGGGTACATAAACCCATTGACTGTGGGGTAAATATAATATTTGCCATTTGCCGAAATGGCCTTGCTTGGAGCCCAGTATTTCTGATTCACAGCTGAAGGGAAATAAGATCCCGAGAAACTCCAATTTACAAAATCTTTCGATTTCCAGACTACAGGCGGCCCGGACGCATCCAGTCCCCGGTCATAGCCATCTGTCGTCGCATAGCAATAGAATACGCCATCGATCAATTGAATGCTTGCATCAGCGACCATGTCGGGAATAAGTGCATGTCCGAAAGGGTTGGGCACCTGTGATTTTGCCGGAAGTGAAATTAAACCAAAGCAAGCGGGCAGCAGAATCAATCCGAAGAGCGCAGACGTGTGTTGTTTTTTAAAATAGGCTAAAAAGCTACATTTAGTAAGATTCATATTTTTTATCAGTGTCTGAATTAGTTTATTTGCCTTTTACACAATTAGCCGATATTGTATGTCAGCGCGATTTTACACTTGAAATAAGGGCAGGCGTACCTGACCATGTATTGAAATCCACCATAATCGCGTTCAAACCGCCCATGGAATTTGTCAACACGGCAGGTATATCGCCATGGGTTACCGCCGTCAGCCGTTCCAATATATTTTTTGGTCGACACATTAAATGCGCTACCTCCGGCATGCTCCTGCAAAATTCAAACTCTTTTGTATTTAGGTCCGTGGCAATTGGTTCGCACCTCCAGTGCGGGCCAAGTCCATTAATTCGAGGCATAATCTTATAATTGCCATCGATAAATCAAAATTATCAATTAAACAATGGTTAATAATTGCCTAATAGGACTTTCTTTTGTACAAAACCGACATTTTGTGGTTACTGCATACCTTTACTTAATGCAGTGTTTTTAGTATATCATCAGCGATCAGCAGGGTAGCGAGGATAAGCTTTGAGCAACTTGGTCTTCCTTAAATCTCGCTTTGCTTATATATAAAACAACGGCCAGCTTGTAAAGTACAAACCTGGTGGGTTCGACACGGTATAACGGGGCTTTTACTTTGTTGCCTGATAACATTCAAAACCAGGTTACAATGAACAAGATACTATATGTCGCCCGCAAGGCCAAATACTTATTACGCGTATCAAAACTAATCTAAATTGTTGTTGCATAACTTAAAATAGATCGTTAAACTTGTATCAATCGCTGTTAAAGAATATGTGAGTAAAATAGTGAGTTGTTCTAAATATTCTCTATCAACTTATTGATATATAGTTATTTGTGGAAAGGATTAATCGTCCTGTCAGTACATACTATTCCATGCTTTATGTGAACAATAAGGTGAACAAAATCCGTTTTTTTGATTTGTTCACCATAAAGGATCTAATTAATAGATAATTACATCAAAAAAAATCAGACTAAAAAGGACGCATTCAGGTCTCTTTTTTCGCTTTCCGGTGAATTGATTTTAATAGGGTGATATGGATAATTTCGCGATAGATCCCCCTCCAATTTTTGTGAATTTGTTAGGGAAGTTGCAACACAGGAGATTATCAATATTCGCTATCAATTTCTGAAGCACAATAAAGGCTCTGTGGAGATCTGATAGACCTTTAAGTGTGTCATGAATTATTTTGCAGGTGCATAAGCACCGTTTTTAAGCCAGGTAATCCATGCTTTCTTAAACGCTGCATGGCTCAACGGTGGAAGTGTTCGCCCTTCACCGGGATTCCATCCTGCCTTGACTAACCCGTCGTCAGCATGTGCTATCAACTGCTGCAATGTTTTATTACCATTTGTCTTTGGGTTCACCAACTGTTTGGCCAGTTGATTTGGCGTCCTTCCCTGGAAAACCATTTTCATATTTGCCGGAGGTAGATGCCAATTAGGATTCCCTGGAGGTTTATTCAACCCCGCAATATTTGTCGGCTGATGGCAGTTTGAGCATTTCATCGCATACAAGCCTTTACCCTCTACGCCTCTCTTGGGAAGCATAGCGTGCAAATGGCTGTCGTCTCCCTGAAGTGGGACATCTCCGGATGGATGGCAATTCATACAACGGGCGCTCATTAGTACAGTATACACTTGCTTGAAAGCTGCTACAGAAGCTAAACTATCTTTTTTTACTACAACTAAGGGGACAATTGTTTTTGAAGTATTCAGGCTAAAAGCCATTATGCCAACCATGATCAACAAGGTGCCTATTACAGCAAGAGATCTCTTTTTCATTTCCCTAAAGTCTCCTTCCCTTGCAGTTCTGACGCTAAATGGATGGCTTCACGTATGCGCAAATAAGTACCGCAGCGACAAATATTGCCTGCCATGGCGTCATCAATATCCTGGTCTGTAGGTTTTTTGTTTTCTTTTAGCAGCACAGCAGCTGACATGATCTGCCCGGCCTGGCAGTAGCCGCATTGAGACACGTCTAACTCCAGCCAGGCCTTTTGTAACGGGTGGGTGTTGGTTGCAGATAAGCCTTCAATCGTCACTACCTTTTTTCCTTCGGCACGGCTTACTTTTGTAACGCAGGAGCGAACGGCCTCACCATTCAAATGAACTACACATGCACCGCATTGTGCCACCCCGCAGCCATACTTTGTTCCCACAAGACCAATGATATCCCGGAGCACCCACAGCAATGGTGTATCAGGGTTTGTATCTATATTGTAGGTTTTCTTATTAATGTTTAGTGTGATCATAACTAAAATATTATGGTTGAAAAAATCAATGAATTAAACCGCAGGTATCTCAGGCTGTGGTGAAGAAAAAGGCTGCTGATAGTAACGCCGGCCGGATGCCCTGTACAACGCGTTAGCTACTGCGCCAAATACAGGAGGAAAGGGTGGCTCACCCAATCCGGTAGGGTCAATATCATTCTGAACAAAATGGACCTCAACTTTTTTAGGTGCTTCGTGCATGCGGATGATCCTGTACTTATGAAAATTATTTTCTTCTACCACGCCATTTTTATGCGTCAATCCGCCATAAAGAGAATTTCCAATTCCGTCAACAACTGCGCCCTGTACCATATTCGTTGCTGCATCCGGGTTTATCACTATTCCGCAATCCATGGCGCTGAATACTCTTTCGACATACGGTTGCCCGTCTTTGGTCGTCATATCTACTACATGGGCCGCATAAGAATTATGGCAGAAATAAGCGGCAACGCCACGGCTGAATTTTTTATGTTCCGGGCCATTCCACCCCGATTTTTCTTTAACTAATTTCAACACGCCGGCGTATCGGTCAGCATCATATTCATTGTTTTTACCTACTGGATTTTCTTTTGCTCTTTTTAACAACTCCAACCGGAAGTCTATTGGGTCTTTACCCATTGCTTCCGCCAATTCATCCAGGAAAGACTGTTCTGCGGCCGCATTGAAGTTAGATCTCGGAGCCCGGAACGCACCGATGGTAATGTTGGATGCGATCTGCCAGCCTTCGGCAAGGTAATTATCTATCGCACCGGCCGGAAACCTGTTTGCATGAATGGCATGTTCAGGTATCCCGCCACCTTTAACGTGAAAGGCGATCAGGTTTTTATTGGCATCCAGCGCAGCCCGGTAGGTAGCTGTGTACATAGGGCGATAAATACCATAGGTCGTGTCATCTTCGCGACTGTAGATGAGTTTAACAGGTGCCTTTGCTTTTTTAGAGATCAGAGCTGCCTCTATCAGATAATGTCCATAAGCTCTGCGGCCAAACCCTCCACCCATACGGGTCATCTGAATTTCGATCTTGTCGGCGGGTAGTTTTAAAACTTTCGAAAGCGTCGGCTCTGTCCAGCCAGGGGCTTGTAAAGGGCCTACTACTAAAGCTTTTTCATCGGTGACGTGGGCAAAGAAATTCATCGGCTCCATGCAGTTATGTGCCAGGAAAGGTGCATTATAAGTGCGTTCGATGATTTGCGCCGCATTCTTGAACGCGGTTTCCGGATCGCCGTCTTTTCTTAATTCCTGTCCGGGTTTACTGGCGTACTCTCGCATTTTTTCATATTGGGTGGCAGTATTTTCAAGCTCCCCGGGAACGATAACCTCCCTTTTTCCTCCCCTGCCTCCCATAGTATCTTTGGTATCGCCGGTAGGTTCCCATTCTGTGATGAGTTTTTTACGGGCATTCATCACTTCCCAGGTGGTTTTGCCTACCACCACCAGCAGATCATTGAAGGTGCGCGTGTCAAAACCTCCCTGTTCAAATCCATCTTCATATAATTTCAGGGTGAAGACATCTTTTACACCGGGCATTCTCAAAGCCTGGGATGCATCAAACGATTTGAGTTTCGTACCAAATGCAGGCGGATGCTGGATCATGGCAATCAGCATACCTTCATGTTTATAATCCAACCCAAAAAGCGGCTTGCCGCTGATGATCTTCGTCCCTTCAACATTTTTTTGTGAACTTCTGACTACGTTAAAATTTTTGACATCTTTTAACTTAACGCCCTTGGGTACGGGAATACCTGCAGCTTTTGATGCAAAGTCACCATACTTCCCTGTTTTACCGCTTTTTTCATGGTAAAGCACTCCGGCTTTAGTTGTCACTTCTTCCACAGGTACTCCCCAGGTTTGGGCTGCGGCCTCCATCAGCATGCGGCGGGCAGTTGCGCCCGCTTCGCGGAGCGGCTTCCAGTACATCCTCACGGAATTACTGCCTCCGGTAAACTGAGGGCCTAATTTTACGTTGTCGTGCGGCCCCATTTCAACCACTACTTTTTCCCAGGTCACGTCCAGCTCCTCGGCTACGATCATAGGAAGTGAAGTCATCACATTTTGTCCGAATTCCGGGTTAGGGCAAATGATTTTTATGATATTATCCGCGGTGATCTTGATATATCCGTTTATTTCATTCCACTCTGCAGTAGTACCAGCGTCAACGCCCCTGGCGGCAAGCCCAAATTTTGCGAGTGCACTGAATTGGATCATCAGTCCGCCTCCGACAAGTGCAGAAGCCTTTAAAAAGGCACGCCTGCTGAAATTGGTTTTGGTCTTTTCCATTTTAATATTAGTTTTCTAATGGTGTATCAAACTTTTAATATTGAACAACGAATTTCACACGCTTTTAACGGGTGGAGAGGTTCGCAAAAAATCATAGTGGTTAATATAATTATCTTAGGTATAGTGCTTTATAAGTTAAAAGGTACAAAAAATAATTAATTTTAAATCATAGAACTGCTATAAATTGAGCTTGAGCTATCGTAATAGATTTTGTTGCCCCTGCTTTTATCAGACAAATTGGGCATCCATTTTATCACTTAAACTTAGCATACTCTTCGTCTGATACGCTGCCCATCCACACCACTATACCTTTGCCGTTATTTGGTCCCAAAGCGATATGTGACATAGAGCTATCCCGCGATGCTCCATGCCAATGAGCTACATTAGCGGGACATTTGATGACATCACCCTTGCGGATCAAACGGATAGGCTGGCCTTTTTCCTGGTAATACCCCACACCGTCTGTGATTAATAATATTTGTCCTGAAGGATGCAAGTGCCAGTTTGATCGCGCTTTTGGTGCGAAGGTCACATTGCCAACCGAGGTACTGTTCGCCGTGTCTACGCTCGTTAGCATGCTTACCCAGACATCACCGGTGAAATTACCATTGGAAACTTTGTTTCCTTTTGGGAAAGTCGGTTCCGAGACTATCGTCTGCTCTGAAGCAGGAGTTGGGGCGTTGCCCTTGGAACCGAACATGGCGTCTATGAATCGGATTGCCGAATTGCCAGCATTCGGACCAACAGCTTTCGACAATTGGGCAGCGATTCCCAGCAATTGCCCTTCTGTTAGGCCTGTGTTTCGTCCTACACTTAAATGGCTGCCAAGCTGAGCGTCGGCATTACCGATAGTTGCTAATATGGAGATCGTCGCGATCTCCCGGCTTTGATAGTCAAGATTATTTCTGCCAAAAATGTCAGCAAACAAATGCTCCTTTAAAAAGGTATCAATCACCGGAACGAAACCTTGTGTGGAATTTGCGGATCTGCCTGTCAGCTTTGCCTGGACATTTTTCCCAAACTGATACTTATCGTCACCATAATTTATTTTTGCCGGTTTCTTACCCTCTATATCCGTTTTTCCTATTTTCTTTCTATCATTAACAACATTTTGAAAGGTGCTGATCGCGTTCAAACTTCTCGGGAAACCTGCATAAGCATATAGCTGAACCAAAACTTCTTTAATCTCATTTACGGTCAGGCCTGCTTCCAGGCCTTTGGCTAAAGCAACTTTTAAATTAACCTGATCTCCTTTAGCGGCATATGCTGAAATAGGAACAATGGCTTGCTGTCTGGAAGTTAAAGGCAATTCACTTTTAGTCGTCTGCTGGCTGTAAGCAACTGAGCCGAGGCATATGATTAAAGTCAGAGATACGGAAAAGATCAATTTTGAAATATTACTCATTACTTAATGATTTTTATTTTTTTCAACCATGTTTTAATCTCTGTCTGTGCCTGCCTTTCTTTTGCACCTTCCATCACGAAGAGGATACCATCCCTTTCAATTCCACCTTTTATAGTATACCCATCCAATACGGTGCTGTTTGGACAAAGCGCTTTTATAGTTTCAAAAGTGCTGCCGATGCCATAACCGGCATTGGTATTAAAAGGAATGATAGTTTTCCCGCTCAGGTCATATTGCGTCAAAAAGCTTTTCATTGGCGGCGGCAGTTGCATGCCCCATGTAGGAAAACCAACGAATATCATATCATATTTCGCAATGCTGTCGATCTTCGTTTTAAGCGGTGGTAAAAAATCCGTTTCATTCTCCCGAACTACCTGCGCAACGATAGCCTGATAGTTTTCGGGATAAGGATTAACGAGCTCCAAGGCGACCAGTTTTCCGCCAACCTGTTTCTGAATGATCTGTGCGATTGCTTTGGTATTATTCGTCCGGGACAAATACACGATCAGTATTTTTTTATTACCATCGATAACCGTGGCAGTTGGTTTATCTGTTGTGTTACCGGGTAATTTTTGRGCCTTCGAACATCCCGCTATGGTGCTGAAAGCAATAGTTGCCATTACAAAAAGGACTTTTACTTTTTCCATAGATTTAAGTTTTTTATCCCTTACCGATGCTTCTGAAATCAGGTTTTTGGCGGCTGCATTTGAAGCAAGCAAGGTGCCATCTGCAAGTGTCAGGCCAGTTTTAAAACATCACGACGGTTCATATCTTATAAGTTGATGTTAATGTTGCGGCTGCGCCGTTTGCGGGATGTTGGTTTTCATTTTAACCGGCCTCACCAGCGTTGAAAAAGTGAGTGAGCCCATTTTCCATTTTCCRTTTTCCTTAAGGTACACTTCCGTCACCATAAACGCATGGACTACTTCGTTGCCGCCAACTACTGCCAGCAAATCGATATCATTTAACAGGATAGCGGTGTTACCAAAAATATTTACAGACGCGCCATAAACCTCTGCCTTCTTATACCAGATAAAGCCGCCTTTAATTGTGTTCAATTCCTGGGTCTTTCCCCAGCTTCCCCCCATGTGAACAAAGACACAATTCTCGGTAAACAGTCCGTTTAGAGACTCTACATTTTTGTCTGCCATCCATGTCCATTTCGTTTTGGATAGATCAAGGATCTCCTGCTCTTCTTTTGTAGTGCTTGTTGTTGCTGCATTTGGCAATTTAGCCTGAGCATGGGATAGCTGCACGGTGGCGAAACACAGGAACATTCCGATAATAGCTTTTTTCATAATCTTAGGTTTTAAGTTTGTATGTTGCTTAATTTTTAACGCTATTGTATTCCGCATCAGTTACCCTTTGAAGCCATACCGTTTTGTTTTTTGCGCTGTTTGTACTTACCGCCAGATAGGAAAAGGAACTTTTGGGTGATGCGCCGTGCCAGTGTGCAATGCCCGGAACGCATTTAATGACATCTCCTTTGTGAACCACCTGGATAGGCTTACCTTTTTCCTGGTAATAACCGGTACCTTCTGTAATCATCAGGATCTGCCCTGCGGGATGAATGTGCCAGTCGAGTTTTGCACTGGGTGCAAAAGTTGCATTTGCCACAGCAATATCAATGGTGCTGTCAGGCTTATTGAGTTCGGTAAGCCAAACCGTTCCGGTATGGTTATTTACGGTAGCGATCTCACCCTTTGGAAAAATGGGCGCGGTTTGCGCCGCTATACGGATTGCGATGCCTGCAGTTAATGCAATGGTAATGAAAAGTATTTTTTTCATGGTAGTAGTTTTAACGGTTAATCATTTTTTGTGCCTGTTCTGAATAACGGTGCCCCTGTACTTCAATCTGAGACAGGGCATCCCCAATCTCTTTAAGGTCATTGCCTGACAGCTCGATATCAGCAGCACCCAAGTTCTCTTCCAGACGGTGCAGTTTCGTTGTACCCGGGATCGGAACGATCCAGGTTTTTTGGGCGAGCAGCCAGGTTAAGGCTATTTGTGCCGAAGTTGCATTTCTGTCAGCAGCAATTTTGCCCAACAGGTCAACCAATGCCTGATTGGCTTTGCGGTTCTCTTCCGAAAAACGAGGAACGGTATTCCGGAAATCGGTTTTATCGAAAGTCGTATTTTCATTTATCGCTCCGGTCAAAAATCCTTTACCGAGCGGACTGAAAGGCACAAAGCCTATTCCAAGTTCTTCAAGCGTTGGCAGTATCTCCTTTTCCGGTTCACGCCACCAAAGTGAATATTCACTTTGCAGGGCTGCAACTGGCTGCACCGCATGTGCTTTGCGGATAGATGGTACGCCGGCTTCCGAAAGGCCGAAATGTTTTACTTTACCTTCCTGTATCAGGTCTTTAACCGTTCCCGCCACATCTTCCATCGGAATGTTTGGGTCAACCCGGTGCTGATAAAACAGGTCGATCACATCGGTTTTCAAGCGCTTAAGCGAGGCTTCTGCTACTGCTCTGATGGTTTTCGGGCGGCTGTCCGTCCCCAAAGGTGTTTTTCCTTCTTTAAAGCCAAATTTGGTTGCTATAACTACGTTGTTGCGGTATGCAGCCAACGCCTCGCCCAGCAACTCTTCGTTATCAAAAGGACCGTATGCTTCGGCAGTATCAAAAAAGGTCACACCGCGTTCTACCGCCGCGTGCAGCAATTTTATCGCGGCGGATTTCTCAGTCGCTGGTCCATAACCAAAGCTGAGACCCATACAGCCTAATCCTAATGCTGAAACTTCTAATCCACTATTTCCTAATTGTCTCTTTTTCATGTTGATGTTTTTAACTATGGTATTGTTTGTCTGTCACCTGCTCCAACCAGTCTACCGGCGAACCATTCTCTTTTTCCTGGACGGCGATATGGCTCATAGCCGTAACAGCGGTTGCGCCATGCCAATGTTTTTCATTCGGTTCAAAATAAACCACATCGCCGGGGTATATATTTTGCCTTTCATCGTCCTCACGTTGTACCCAGCCTGCACCAGCTGTAACGATTAATGTTTGCCCAAAAGGATGCGTATGCCAGGCTGTACGTGCACCGGGTTCAAATGTGACTAATGCCATCACAACGCGGGCAGGTTCAGGCGGTTCATTCAGCGGGTCAATCCGGACAGAGCCGGTAAAATATTCAGCAGGTCCTTTTCCCGAAGACCTGGAGCCAATACGTTTGATTTCCATAATTTGATAGAATAATTAATCGTTTAGTTTACGCTCTCCAAGCCATTTCACCATTTTCGGATCACGATGATCGAAAAAGCTGCTGGTGTTTGTGTCCATTGTTTTGATCTTATCCATTTCCTCAGCGGTTAACTGAAAATCAAGGCTGTTCAGGTTTTCGGCCATGCGTTCTTTACGCACAGATTTTGGAATGGCAACCACGCCTTTTTGCGTCAACCAACGCAGGATAACCTGGGCAATTGATTTATTGTATTTATCACCGATAGATTTAAGCAACTCGTTCTTAAAAATATCATTCTTGCCCTCCGCAAACGGTCCCCATGATTCGATCTGCACCTTATTATCAATCATGAACTGCTGCGCATCATGCTGCTGGTGGAACGGATGTGTTTCTACCTGGTTAACCGCCGGAACGATCTCGTTGTGAATGATCAGGTCAATCAACCTGTCGGGCTGAAAATTACTTACCCCGATGGCTCTCACCTTTCCTTCTTTATAAAGTTCTTCCATCGCCCGCCATTCTCCATAAACATCGCCAAAAGGCTGATGGATGAGGTACAGGTCGAGGTAATCCAGCTGCAGTTTCTTTAAAGAGTTTTCAAAAGCCTTTTTCGCTCCTTCGTAACCATTAGATTGTATCCACAGCTTGGTGGTGATAAACAGTTCTTCGCGAGTTACGCCGGCAGACTTTATGGCTTTGCCAACGGCTTCTTCGTTCATATAAGATTGCGCGGTGTCGATTAGCCTGTAGCCGGTTTCTATAGCATCAACTACACTTCTTTCACATTCGGCCAGGTCGGTCACCTGGAAGACGCCGAATCCTAAGATGGGCATTTCAACGCCGTTATTTAATTTTACTGTTTGCATAATTTCTTTTTACTAAACCTGTACAAAGGTCACATCTATAATTCTGATAAATGGGATACGGATTACGGACATTTATACCATTATTACAGATTGATGGTTTGGTGCAGGTTCCCGGAAGTAACGGCCTTTTCGATAACGTCGATCCTTGCTTTCTTTGGATCTGGTTTACCCACTGCTGAGCCATCCGCCTGGATCTCCAAAAGTTGATTTTCTTTGGGATCATAAACGGGCCATTTCGGCAATCCACCTCCATTAGGATTGCCTGTTTTGGAAAAATTTGTCCAATAGGCATTCATTATATTGGCGACCTCCTGATCTTTTTGTGCTACGGGCGCTCCATTCCTGTTAACCGGGTTGCCGAACACATAGGCTATTTCAGATGCATGTGCCGCGCCATACCGCATCCACTGTTGCATGGAAGGAGATACGTAGGAGAAAAGATAAATATAGGCCGGCGCTCCTTTAGCTGTAAAGGCCCTGGCGGTAAACCGGGCGGGTTCTGCCCATACCTTATCAGTGTTAACCATGGAAAGCATTTTGGAAAATTCGGTAGTGCCATCAGGATCGTAAACTGCCTTTGCTTCAGCCTTCATGTTACCGAACAAATTCAGTAACGAGTCTTTCGAACTGGCGTTAACAAAACCGGCGGGTACTTCTGCACTGTTCGACCCGATCATCAGCGGGATTTTTAGAGCCCTGCCGGTATTGTAGGCGCTCTGCGCAGTTTCTACAACCAGTTTGCCGTCGAGGATCGGCCCTGAATAGATCAGCGGCCCTCCACGACCATCACTTTCCTGGCCTCCGTCAACGATCTCTGACACACTAAGGGACCTTAATTTTTCCAGAGCCCCAGCATCCGTGCCTTCGATTCCATGCTTCTTGGCGAAGTTTATACCAATAGCTTCTGCCGATACCGGATAATAGGCATCGGCGTTGTCTTTACTGATCGGTCGCCCGGTGAGCACACCATCGCGGCCACCGCCAGACTCGATAATGGCCTTATGAAATAAGCCCTTTGCACTCGGAATGGTCAAAAGTGATTGTACAGAAACCCCACCTGCAGACTCACCAAAGATGGTTACGTTCTTCGGATCACCGCCGAAAGCCGCAATGTTTTGCTTCACCCATTTAAGTGCAGCGATCTGATCCATGTAACCGTAATTGCCTTTATATTCTTCCGGATGCGCTGCACTAAGCGCCGGAAAAGCAAAAAAGCCGAGCCGGCCAAGGCGATAGTTGATGGTGACCAGCATAACGCCGTGCTTTGCAAATTGTACGTAATCAGCATCTGTCTGCCTGCCGCTGCCGGCAACGAAACCACCGCCATGTATCCATACCATTACCGGTAGTTTTGCGCCCGACGGGGAATCTGCGGGCTTCCAAACGTTAAGAAAAAGGCAATCTTCAGCAGATGTTTTTGATATTTCCGTTCCATTACGGGGCCATCCCATCTGTGCGCAATCCGCGCCGAATTTGCTCGCGTCACGGTCACCTGTCCAGACAGGATAGGGTTGCGGCGGCCTCCAGCGGTTGGCACCTACCGGCGCAGCGGCATAAGGTATTCCCTTAAAGCTGGAAACATCTCCCTCAGTCACGCCGCGCAGTATGCCGGATGCGGTGCGAACTGTAGGTCCAGTAGCAGCATTAGTAACTTTATTTTCTGTTTGCTGCGCGTGCACAGAGCAAGCAATCAACAAAACAATACCTGTTAAGGTTCTTTTCATAACACTGCAAGATTGAGATTAGGTTTATTATAGACTACCGGGCATACGCTCAAAAGCTTGCCGGTTATACAAATGTCAGGTGTTTCATCGACGCTGGCATGATACAGATTACGGATGTTTATACCATTATTACTGATTTAGATAGGTTCAGTATCAACCCATTGATTATTAATGTAAATTAGAATTAAAAATAACCGGTTATGGATGACATGCGACGTTTCAACACGATCAGTGAATATAATGCCTTTAATAAAAATGAGACAAAGCACCCTTTAGTAAGCGTGGTGGATCTGTCAAAAGCCGACCCAAGGCAAGGCTCCAGGATGTACTTTGGCTTTTATATTGCATTTTTAAAAGATGTAAAATGCGGTGATCTGGTATACGGCAGAGACACTTATGACTACCAGGAAGGCACATTGGTTTTCATGGCACCGGGACAAGTTGCCGGTGTAAACAGTAACGGCGAAACCTACCAGCCCAAGGGCTACGCGCTTGCATTTCACCCAGATCTGATACATGGTACATCGCTTGGCCGCCGTATTCAGGAATACACTTTCTTCGGCTACCAGTCAAGCGAAGCGTTGCATTTGTCTGGTCGGGAAAGGAATATCGTTTTAGATTGTTTCTCCAAGATAGATTACGAACTGGAGCGCGGTGTAGACAAACACAGTAAACGGCTCATCGTATCGAACATAGAACTTTTCCTGGATTACAGTGTTCGTTTTTATGAGCGTCAATTTATTACCAGGGATCATGTGTATCAGGGTGTTTTGGAAAAGTTTGAAAACCTGCTGAATGATTATTTTGCTTCTGACAGGCCACAGGATGTTGGGTTGCCGTCAGTTGCTTATTGTGCAGAACAGCTCCATTTATCACCTAATTACTTTGGCGACCTGATAAAAAAGGATACCGGCAAAACTGCGCAGGAATATATACAAGCTAAACTAATAGATGTTGCGAAAGAAAAGATTTTCGATGGCAGCAAAACCATTAATCAGGTGGCATACGAGCTGGGCTTTAAATACCCTCAGCATTTTGTTAGGGTGTTTAAAAAACGGGTTGGCCATACACCGAATGAGTATCGCTCAATGAATTGACCATAACATCTCGCAGTAAGCAGCAGGGCATCACCAACATGAGATTGGTGATTTGATTACCCACTCTGTACGGTGCACCGTTGAACCGGCTTATGGTGGTAAGTGAATAATCCTGTCCTGTTACATAGCGATATCAAATCAAAAACCTGTAAATATGCTGATTTACATGGTTTTATGTTTTTTTGCCCCATGCCAATTATGCCAATATATCTCAAGCTGTTGTTCACCAATCCGAAAATCGATGATTGATCAGCAAAGAATTTAAAGATGGGGGCTAAAGCTAAGTTTAACGCCGTATGCCGAAACCGCGGGATGATCAAGATAGTTGAACCTTTTGATCACATCTATTCTTAAAAATTTGAAAATATTTCCGATACCGGCACCTCCTTCAATATATGGTGTATCGCCTAACGAAAAAGTGCCGTTTGATCCGTTTGAACCTACCGGGAATTGATAAAGGTCTTTTGAAAATAATGGGTTGTTTTCGTTACGTAAACCACCATATAATACTTTAAAGGAAAGGTATTCTCTCCATTTCAAATGCCGGATCAACGGGATCTTGTTCAGGATGAAACCGCTAAAGCTGTGTGTAAGATTAAGGCCTATATAATGATCGCTAACAAATTCCAGGTAGTTCATTTTGTTATACGCATCGGGATCATAGGCTATGGACTGATTAGCCCGCAGAATGCTAAGTAACGGAAATGGGACTTTCCCTGTTGTGATACTCCCCAATAAGGTGATATCCGAGTAACCTAACTGTGAGAGGTAAAAACGCTTGTAAATATTGGCGGTAATGTTGTTATAGGCATATGAGCCGTTAAATACATCTTTAAACGCGTGGCTTACTTGCAGGTTCAAGATCGGGTACCTGCTATGAATGGTATGCCGTTCCTGCGTACCCTGTATAATTTGCTCATGCGGCGCGTATCTCATGTTCAGTTCAACCTCGCTGGTAGTTAAGCTATGGATGATATTATGATCAGCATTATTTGACCGGAATTCCAGTGTGCCTGCCGGTTGCTGGTTCCAGTTTCTGAAAGCAATGTTAAAGGAAAAATGATTTTCAAAATCCCTCACGTAAGCAACGGTATAAGTTTTGTTATATAACCAGTAATCTGTTTTACCGGTGCTGAAGGATGTAAGTGCCGCCTGTTCAGGAATAATGGTCAGGCTTTGTCCCGGAAGGTCGGCATCGTACCGGTAACTTACTTTAAAATAGTTGCGGGGGTACCGGAAAGGAGACACCCTATTTAACGAAAAATAGGTGTTAAGGTTATATTTTACCTGTTGATCCCTAAAACCATAAGCTATGTGATCTTCCAGATAAATGGTACTGTTAAACTGGGGCGTCGTTCGGCCGCCTACCTGTAGCCTGGAACCCTCCTGTGTGTCGTAGGCGTAAGTAGACCCAAGAGGCCCTAATTGCACTGGGCCGATATTGGCGTAGCCGCCGGTAAGTGCAGAAGCGATCCAGGTGGTTCTTTTAAATGAGGGCATGTTTTCCAGCCGCGTAACATGCGCATATACTTTAGCTTGCTGATGATTCAATGTATCCGGGCGGTGATGAGCCCAATAACTTGTATCGGCTTGGTTAGAATTTTCAATAACCTGCTCGCTTTTCCCCGCATAAAAGGCGTCGGGCTGGGGGGCGTTTAATTTATAATTGGAAAATACGGCCGTACGCTCGCCAATTACACCCATTCCTTTCTCCTTTAAAAGGCCAAAATCAGCCCTGACATTGCTTTTTACCAGGAAATAACGACCCGAGTCCTGCTTAAAATCCTGTTGGATGTTGAGGCTGCGCATAAAATTGATATTGATCTCTTTATTTACTTTCAATTCGCACGATTTAACGGCATAATTTCCATCCATCGTAACGTATAATTTGCCTTCAAACAAGAGGTCGCCCTTGTTGCGTGGGGTAAAGCTGATCTCTATTAATTTTTCGGCTGTTGTTTTAACAGTATCGGTGATAAAAAACTTATAAAAATCGGGTGCATGATTTGCAATCGGGCTCAGGAATTGTCGATTGATAATAAAGATGTTATTTGAATAGATATCAACACTATTACCATAAAGACGGTTGAGATAAATATCGAGCCCCGTGGTATCGATAAATTTAAGGATGTTGGTTTGTTTTTGAGCGTTAAGGATCTGGATAGACTTTGATGGATCTTTGCGATAATAGTTTTGAAACAGTTTTTCGCTAAAAAAAACAGGTAGTGAAGTTTGCGTTTGTCCGTTTATTTTTGAAGTTGTATCAAGCATAAACTTGTACTGGCTGAAAAAACGCCCGTTCAGGAATTTATTGGAAAGGTTGAAAACTGAAAGCCCGATACGCTCATACAAATCATACTGCAGGTAGTTTGAACTTTGCATCCGGTTCCTTTCTTTGTGATCAATAACCTGTTGAATAAGCTCAACCGCGGGGTTTCCTTTGTTACGGTACCGTTTACTTTTAGCCGATGTTATTTTGACTTCTTTTAGCTGGGTTTCAGTGTACCTGAGTTTAACAGATAGGTTATTGACCTGCCCGGGATTAATTTTCCTGATTTCTGGTATATATCCCATAGATGAATAAGATACCTGGTTAAAAGAACCGGGAGCACTTAATGAATAGTTGCCATGATTATCTGAAGTGGTGCTATAAGAACTGCCCGTAAAACTTACCCGGATAAATGAAAGTGGTGCCCCTGACGCTGCGTCGGTAATACGCCCGCTTACCTGTGTCGACTTATCCCCGGTATTGCTTTGTTGTTGGGCCGATACGCTTAGCGAAATGAAAATAAAGTATAAAAAACTTAGTTTCTTTAATTTATAAACGCTTTGGAACGCGGTCATCATCCGCATAGCGGGAGTCAATCGTGTAGAGGGATTCCAAAAAATAAATGCCAACTGAATAAATAATTTATTGATAAAAAATAAAGCAGGTATTTATACAGTCATTCAATTATGTTAGGGCGTATTTAAATTTCAGTCCTAAATTAACACTTAAATCTGTATTTAACCTGATGTTTTTGGCATATTTAAGCAAATTGCTCTGTTTCAATTAGTTTCGGTGGCGCGGGTTTCAATGCGAAAATGTAACGGGTGAAATTAAAAGTATTATGGTTTAAAATATTTTTATTGAATAATCGTCTGCATCAGTATGTACGTAACCTTATTAGCATTACACTCCTTCACCCGCTGGCTGGTATTATGCACCCTGCTTTTTGCCATCTTTGGCGGCTATCGCGGTTGGTTATTGGATAAGCCCTATTTAAAATTCGATAATGCGGTAAGGTATACGACTGCTACCGTGGCGCATATTCAATTAGTATTGGGTATCTGGCTTTATTTGCTCAGCCCAATAGTCTCCTATTTCTTACATAACTTCAGTACAGCAGTGCATGAACGTGCCATCAGGTTTTTTGGCATGGAACATATTACCATGATGCTCATAGGGATAACTGTTATCACGATTGGCTCTGCTAAAGCCAAACGGAAAACAACGGACAGGGAAAAATTTAAAACGATAGCAATTTGGTTTACGATAGCCCTGTTAGTCATTTTAAGCTCGGTGCCCTGGTCTTTTTCGCCACTGATCAGCCGACCGAATTTCAGGCATTTTTAACAGAAACAAATTCCCTGCGCTAATCCAAATTTTTTTATAAAAATACTTGAAATACAAAATGTTTTCATTTAACTTTGTATTGCAAAGTACTTTTTTTAACAAATAGACTCGATTAACGCTATGAACATTAAAATATCATTTGCGCTTTTATTGACGCTGGCGGTGTTTACCACCGGATATGCACAAACTTTTGACAAAGCAAAGTTAGACCAGTATTTTGACTGGCTCGCTGAAAGAAATAAGGCGATGGGCACTCTTGTCATTTCAAAAGATGGAAAGGTGCTTTACAACCGGTCTATTGGGTATGGCCAGATCAGCGAAACGGTAAAGAAACCACTGACTGCAGAAAGCAGATACCGGATCGCTTCGGTCACCAAAATGTACACCGCTGTAATGATCTTTCAACTTGTCGAAGAGAGAAAGTTAAAGCTCACTGATACACTCGGTAAATTCTTCCCTCAGGTTGCTAACGCCGGAAAAGTTACCATCGCACAGATCCTCGCACATCGAAGCGGGATCCATGATGCACTCTTAGATGAGAAATTACGGCCTGCATCGAAGACCAGCCCCGTAACGAAAGAGGAATTACTCAACATAATTTCAAAAGGCCCGTCTGATTTCGAGCCGGGCTCAAAGCACTTGTACAGCAATTCCGGCTATGCCCTTTTAGGTCTTATTGTTGAAAAATTGAGTAATAAATCCTATGTGGAAACGCTAAGGGGCAGTATTACTTCAAAGATCGGGCTCAACGATACCTATATCGCTACGGGAAATATTGATGTAAATAAAAATGAAAGCCTTACTTACCGGTATACCGGCGGCTGGAAACAAGAACCAGAAACTCATCCAAGCATTCTTTTCGGTGGAGGTTCGATCATTTCTACACCGAATGACATGGTCAAATTCATCCACGCGTTGTTTGACCTGAAACTAATCTCTAAGGAACACCTCGAACTGATGAAGACGATCAGGGACGGCGACGGGTCAGGAATGGAACCTTTCCTGTTCGCTGGCAAGACCTTCTACGGGCATACCGGCGGAGGCGACAACTATGGCGCGTGGCTGGCTTATCTGCCGGAAGAAAAGCTGGTAGTCACTTATGCAACAAATGCGAAGGTTTACCCGGTAGCAGACATAATGAAAAACATTATGGATATTTACTACAATAAACCGTTTGAGATCCCCACCTTCGAACCCGTCGCCATCAGCGCAGAAGTTCTGGACAATTATATAGGAGTTTATTCGACCACAGGAGCTCCTGTAAAATTCACGATCACCAGGAATGGCGCTACCCTTTACATTCAACCGCAGGGGCAATCTGCAGCTCCGCTCGAAGCAACGGCACGGGATAAATTCAAGATCGAGGGCACCAACGGCGTAACATTTGAATTCGACGCAGCAAAAAAACAGATGATCATGAAGCGGCCAGGTGTTGAAAGGGTATTCACAAAGGAAAATTAACTTCCTGGTTTAAAGGTTTAGTGAATGTGGTTAAATCTTAGTTTAAAAAAATAAGACTCCGTTTGACATTAATAAAAACATAATTTTAATTGTAATAGCGTATGAAAACTTCAAGAACAAGATTCGTTTTCTTCTTCCTCATCTTTGCTTTTGCCTTTCTTTTTAGCACCACTTTGTTTTTGGATCAACCACCAGAATCTTTACTCGGATCGGGATCACAAGTAGCCTGGAAATCTGTCGTATCCGCAATTGTATCTCCTATCAAAGTTATTTTGATAGGACCGCTATTGCCTTTTATTAAATTTTTACGTCAAGATCCGGATACTCCGCCTCCATTTTTTCTTGTCGGGTTTGCTTTCTACTGGTCTATCCTTGCCATAATCCTTCATTATCTGCTGAGTAAAATAAAACGCTCTTAACTAAAATACCTGATCAGGTTCACATCGGCGCAAGGCCAATGCCGGTTATCCGGGCTTACTGCGATCACTTGATACGGGTGGTAGCGCAGCGTTTATAAAAACGTTGAAGGAAAGTTCATCCTTGCTCCGCTTATTGCGCCTTTAAATTTTTTACCGGGTTCACCAGGGCTGCCTTTATTGACTGGAAACTGATCGTAAACAAAGTGATCTTATCAGGTAGAGGAGTATAGTAAAAGTGTCACAGAATCCGTCAGCGCAACTTCAAAACTGCCAGTAATCGCTGCAAAATATGTTTCGTTTTAGGCAGATCTCTATGATTGATGAAATATTTCACTATTTTCGAATAGAATTACAACCTTATCATATTCTGCTAAATGTGTCGAAAATACATACTCCTTTTGATAACAATATTTTGTTGTGTCAACATTTCCAATGCCCAAAAATTCCTGAAAAATTTCTCGTCTGTAGGGCCTATTACGAAGTATAATAATTACCTGCTGTTTGCTGCCGATGACGGCGTTCACGGGAATGAGCTATGGAAAAGCGACGGAACTGTTGCAGGTACGGTTTTGGTAAAGGATATTGCCCCCGGTGCTCCTTCATCAACGGTAAGCGGGTTAACTTTATATAATAATAAGGTATATTTTTCAGCTAATGATGGCGTAAACGGAGCAGAGCTTTGGAAAACCGATGGAACCGCGGCGGGTACAACTATGGTTAAAGATATCAACCCAAGCCGTATTGGCAATAATGGATCAATCCCGGCAAACCTAACAGTTGTAAATGGTGTACTGGTATTTACAGGGACCGATTCAGACAGCACACCTACTTCGGCAGTATTTAAAACAGATGGCACTGCAGCCGGAACTATACGATTAACTGATTTGGATTATTTTGGATCGGGACAGTTTACCGTTGTTAAAAATARTGTTTTTTTTACGCGCGAGGGAAACCGGGCGCTATGGAAAACGGATGGAACGATAGCTGGTACCAAAGCAGTAGCAGTTGATGATTATTATACGGTTGATGCGCTACGCGCCGTGAATGACGGATTGGTTTTTATCACCAACACCTCGTACAGGCAAAACATCCGCCTATATCACCTTGGTTTTAATGATGATAAGCCCATTTTACTTCATCAATATGATGCCGTAACCTACGGAACAAATGATATTGACAATATAACGGCAGTAGGCGATGGATTTTTCTACTCCATCAGAACGGTGGATGCCAATGACAATGGCATTGATTACCTATGGCATAGTGATGGTACACCAAACGGAACTGTTAGTATCAAGAGTTTTGACTGGAAACGATATTTAAGTGGCTCACAAATGCAAAGTTTTGTTAGTTATAACAGTAAACTATATTTTGCCGTTACCTCAAATTTTGCTTTATGGAGTAGCGACGGTACTACCGCGGGCACTGTTAAGGTATCTGATGCCGCTGTTAACACCTCGGTAACACCGGTTGTATCAAATAACCGTCTGTTTTACAATGCGTTGGGCAGCCTATGGTCGGTTGATGCTTCGGGAACAGCCAAAAGCCAGTTTAGCGCTCCAAATCCGGCCTCTTTGTTTGATCTTAATAACACGCTTTATTTTACTGTGAAAAGTTCGAATAACTTTGTTACAGCCCTCTGGAATAATGTTTCCGGACCTGTGCTTGCAGTTACCGCCGATTATGGCACCATAGCATCAGGCGATAAGATGAGTTTCAGCTCAAAGGTTGATAGTGCCGTTATAAAATCATTCACCCTAAAAAATGCCGGTAATACAGATCTCGTATTATCAGAAATCAGTGTTGCCGGAACACCATTTTATGTTAACGGGACGCCAGCGCAAGTGATAAAAGCAGGTGAACAAGCCACCTTTAAACTTGAATATTTGCCGGGAAAAGAAATACAGGATAAAGGAAGCCTGCTAATCAGGAGTAATGACAGCTTTCAGGGTAATTTTGTTGTTGACCTAACAGGTAGCAGCATAGGTAAAGCGGATATTAAAAATCAGCTACCGGGTGGGGGGCTGCTTAAATATATTGACTTTACAGATACATCCGCAGTAATAAATTTAAGTGCCGGCACAGTTAATGAAAACAAGCCTAAAGGTACAGTAGTTGGGGCCTTTTCGGTTAAAGACAGTAATAATGCTTTCACTTACCAGTTTATAAACGGAACCGGATCAACCGATAATAATAGCTTTACAATTGTAGGTAATGTTTTAAAGACCAATTCAGTATTTAAATACGCCGACAAAAATACGTACACCATACGTGTAAAAGCCAGTCATGATACAACTAATCATGAACAGGTTTTCGCCATCAGTGCTTCCCAGGACGCTACTGTTGTTACAGCCGGCAATTGTAATACGGTAGTCCAAAATATGGCTTATTCCTTAAATAGTGTTGATTTTGCCGGTAACCGGATAGTGGCAGTTGGCGAAAATGGAAATATCATTAAATCAGATAATAATGGTAAGGATTGGAGCATGGCAAACAGCGGCACCGGCATGTCGCTTAACAAAGTACAGTTTACCGATGATAAAACAGGGTATGCATCTTATGTAAATAATTATCAGTCGATATTACTGAAAACTGAGGATGCTGGTGATAACTGGTTCCCGATTGATGTAACGGACCAGCTTGTAAAGAATAGTTTTTTTGTAAATAACAATGTTGGATATGCTTTTACCGATCAAGCCTCTTTAAAATCTACCGACGGCGGCCGTTCATGGAAAAAGAATGCTTCAATTGGGTTTAGTTTTATGAACTCGGCATATTTTATTGATGAGCAAACAGGTTTCGTATGCGGTTCTGATCGCACATTGTTCCGTACAAAAAACGGCGGTGGTACCTGGGCGAGAATAACCACAGTGCCGTTGGGGGAGTATACCAATTTGTTTAAAGTTATTTTTACGAGTAACAAAACGGGTTATATTATAAGTACAGCAGGTGATGTAGTTAAAACTACTGATGGCGGGGATAATTGGACAAGAGTGGGTGTTGTAAATGATTATATAACAGATTTTTATTTCACCGATGATAAAACAGGATATATTTTGGCTGGCTATGGAGGCTCAATCATCTATAAAACCGTAGATGGTGGTATAACGTGGACAAATGACCTGCAACCCGGTTTTGCAACATTTTTTGGAATAAAATTTAATAAAAACAAGACCATTGGTGTGGCTGTAGGTTCGGGACAAGGGCTGGGGTATTCGGGTGCGGCGGGCCGTGGTATCTGGATGAAACAGGGTACTGATAGCTGGAAAAATATATCAATGCTGCCAAGCAGTGATGATTACTACAGTATTAATTTCATTGACAATAAAAATGGTTATGTGTTTGGAAAATATAAGACCGCAAAAACCACCGACGGCGGGATCACCTGGACCGAAATGCCATTAACCGGCACATATGGCTTAAGACACAGCGCTTTTGTTAAAAACACAGGTTATGCTGCTGATCTGTTGGATATGTATAAAACTACTGATGCCGGTAATAGCTGGACCAAAATACTAACAGGCGATGGTCCCGAGCAGATAAGAAGTGTTTGTTTTGTAAATGCAGATACTGGTTTTTATTCTACATATGCGGATAATGGCATTGTAGCCAAAACTACCGACGGTGGTGTTCATTGGTCCAAAACAGATATCTCGAAATTTGGCTTTGTCAATAACCTCGAATTTCTTAATTCCAATTTAGGATTTGGTGTAGGAGGACAGGGAACAATTATAAAAACTACCGATGGCGGCAATAGCTGGAAAAGAATAATTACGGATGAAAACTATTGGTTTACCAGTGTACACATATTTGATGAGAATAATATTATTGCCGGCGGGCTCGATGGCGTACTGTTACGCTCTAAAGACGGAGGCGTAAGCTGGAACCTCATCAGATCAACTATACAACAGGCGGATATCAGTCACATTAAGTTTCTTGACAAGAATCATGGTTATGTTTTTGCCGGCAACTATGGTAATTCTTACGGTTATATTTATGAAACGTTTGACGGAGGGGAAAACTGGAGCTATTTAACATCTACAAATGACGAAGGAAGCGGAGTGGATAGTTATGGTAATGTAGTATATATAGCAGGAAACGGAGGGTCGGTTAGTAAAATAGCCAGTCCTGAAATTTTCTCAGAACTTGGTTATATAACTGGGGAAACCACCGTAGCTGAAAAAATAAAGAACCAGTATACGGTGGCGGCAACTGCCGGTACCAATTTTAAATGGTCATTTACCGGCGATGCAAAATTGACATCGTTGGGTAACACCGCTACTGTACAATGGAATACACCCGGTAAATACCAATTGCAGGTTAGCGCTTATAATAATTGCGGACAAGGCAGCGTACGATCCCTGGATATTACTGTCGATTCAACCTTTAAGTCAAAGGTAACCGGTCCTGATACGGTGTTCGCGCATTCCCTTAATGTTGCCTATAATGCGGTATTGCATGAGAATAGTACTTATAGCTGGGTGGTTAGTGGCGATAGTACTACTAGAACAACGGCCAATAACGCGATTATTAATTGGGCCACTGCCGGCACAGGCAAGATTGAAGTTATTGAGACTCAATTGAGCACAGGCAATAAAACATCTGCTATTCTTAACGTAACTATCAAAAATCCGCCATTTTCTTTACCGCAAACAAATTTCAAGATCAAGGCTATCGCCGAATCATGTAAAGGAAGTAATAACGGGCAAATAAAGATTTCTGCCGATCGTAAATTGAATTATACGGCAACGCTACAAATGGGCAACTTTGGAAAATCAGTTTCCTTTAAAGATTCGGTTTCCATAAACAACCTTACGACAGGTACATATCACGTATGTATAAGCGTGAGCGGTCAGCCCGATTACCAGCAGTGCTATGATGTTGTAATAGCTGAACCGAAGGATCTGGCGGTGTATGCAACAGTAAATCAAGTCGATCGTACTGTAAGCCTTGCTTTAGATGGCGGTATAAGTTATAATGTGAATTTAAACGGAACCGTTTACACTACTACTGCTGGTCATATTACACTTGAGCTTGCAGGTGGCAGTAATACGGTTATAATAACAACCGATAAGGAATGTCAGGGTGCGGTTAAACAACTGTTTGTATTGCCTCAAAATATTGTGGCTTATCCTAATCCATTTGTTGATAGGGTGAGCCTTCAGCTAAATACCCGTAATGCCAGAAAAGCCACAGTTGAGGTACGGGACATGAGCGGCAAGGTCGTGTATTCTGGTAGTCCCATTATAGAAGAGAACAAACTGAACCTGGCGTTTGGTTCGCTGAACTCAGGCGTTTTTATTTTAAAGTTAACATTGGATAATAAGCAATCAGTGATCAAAATATGGAAAAAATAAAATATACCTTAACGATGTTATTGGTTGCTGTGTTTATAGCATCGTGTGGTGGTAAGCATAATGACCCGATGGTGAATCCTACCGCCTCGTTACTAATATTTCCGGATAAGGATGCTGCTTGTATAGTAGGAGGCAATGTATCTGCAACGCAAAGTACGGTTAGTTTTAAATGGCAAAGTGCCGCCACAGCTGATAGTTATGATATAACAATAAAAGACCTGATAAGTGGAAATACCATAACAAAATCATCATCAGGGCTGCAGCTTGACATTGCGTTGGCGTTAAACACACCTTATTCATGGTTTGTTACATCAAAAGTTAAAAACAATAGCAGCACTGCAAAAAGTGATACCTGGCGATTTTATAATTCAGGTCCGGGCGTAAGTTCATACGCTCCATTTCCAGCCGAAGTAATAAGCCCGGCTATGGAGCAAAAAATTGATGCTGTTTCCGGTAATGTTACCCTGAGCTGGAGCGGTAAGGATATAGATAACGATATTGTTGATTATGACGTTTACCTGGGCAATTCATCAACTCCTGTATTATTGAAAGCAAACGTTACTGACAGTAAGGTAGCTGTGGCGGTAACGTCTAAAAAAACATACTATTGGAAGATCATCACCCGCGATTCAAAAGGTAATAAATCCGATTCCGGGGTGTTTCAATTCAGTGTTAACTAAACGTACTTTAAAGTAATAATCTTTGATCATCATTATTTCATATTTAAGTCAGCGTTGTCCCTGTTTCTAATGCCTTAGTGTATTTTTTCTTATCAAATTTGTATAAGAAAGGCGCCCGGTGAGGGCCTATATTACGTTTTTCGTTCAGCTTTTTGATCAATCCCAAAAACACCAGCTTTTTTGGGAAGTTGCGTATATCCAGCTTTTTATCTAACAGCGTTTCATAAACGGCATGGATCTCTGTAAGGGTAAACTTAGCAGGCAACAGTTTTTCGGCAATGGGATAATAATATAACTGCATCCGCAAGGCGTGGAGTGAATCTTTTACCATCTGATCGTGATCAAACAGCAGTGGAGGCACCTCGTTAATATTGAACCAGGCACAAAAATCAGACATGACATCAGCCTGTGGTGTAACCAGCGAAAAATCAGTAAGCGCATAATACCCAATAGAAATGGTCTGATCCATTAGCCAGCTATCTTTAATATATGTTAGCTCCAGTTTTTTTGAAAAACTTTCAAAATCCATATCATTCCACTTAATGCGGTCGGGATCGCCAAAGGTTTTGTATTGTTGCAGGTACAGGTCCGTTAAGCTGGTTCTTTCAGCCACAATGCGGTTAGCGGCTTCATCAAGGGTTTCCGTTCGTCTGATATACCCGCCGGGCAGGCAATAGCCGTCAAGTGCCTTATAGCTTGATAACAATATTTTTAACTGGTGGTCATGATATCCGAATATGGCGGCATCAATAGACATGTGCGGCATATACTGCTTATGCCCGTTGATGATAAAATCCTGAAGTTCTGCAACACTGTTCATATCGGTTTAAAGTACGTCAAAATCAGTCTAAAAATAAAAATAAAAAAATCTATTTGGTAAAATTTGCAAAATAGAAATTAAGCCATAACTTTATTGTGTAAATTTTACCAAATAGAAACCTCCTTTTACCATTAACCAATTATGACATTAAACAGAAGAGACTTTATTACCCGTACCGCAATGGGCGCGGCGGGGATTGGTATAGCCAGCACTATTCCCGATTTTTTATATGCTAAAACAGAACATAAAGATGATGGACTGTTTTTTAAGCTTGCCTTATCACAGTTTTCGCTGGCCAGCCAGTTCTGGAGCAAAAAGCTCGACCCGCTTGATTTTCCTTTGAAAACGAAAACCGCCTTCGGTATTGAAGGGCTCGATTACTGTTCCATGTTTTTTGCTGACAAAGCAAAAGACACTACGTTTTTAAGCGAATTAAAAAAACGATCGGCCGATAATGGTTGCTACAACCTGCGCATCATGGTTGATGGTGAAGGGGTATTGGGCGACTTGAATACCGAAGAAAGATCAAAAGCCATTGAAAAACATTATAAATGGATAGATGCTGCCGCTTTTTTAGGTTGCCCCATGATCAGGGTGAATGTTGAGGGTGAAGGTAAACCCGACGAGGTGGCCAAAGCCGCCGAAGACAGCCTGGCTAAACTGATTGAATATGGCAGCAAGAGCAAGATCGATGTGATAGTAGAAAACCATGTGGGTATATCCTGTAATGGCGCATGGCTGGCTGGTGTAATGAAAAGCTTAAACAACAAACATAGTGGCACCCTGGCCGACTTCGGGAATTTTTGCATCAACCGTACCAAGCCCGAAGCGCAAACCATGGCTGCCTATATGAAAACCAAATGCCTGGAAGAGTATGACCGCTATAAAGGTATCACCGAGCTAATGCCTTATGCCAAAGGGGTGCACGCCAAAACCCACACGTTTGATGCTGATGGAAATGACACCGAAACCGATTTTAATAAAATGTTCAGCATCATCAAAAAATCGGGTTTTAATGGCTGGGTGAGTATTGAATATGAAGGCGGTCTGTTTAAAATGTATGCACCCGAAAGCAAATACCTGGACGATGACGCAGGAGTTCTGGCTACCAAAAAACTGGTTGAAAAAGCAGGCAAAGCAGTTTAATATAGAGCGGTATGAAAGATATCCAGATAAAAAAGTCGGCCGAAGTTTATGATGTGGTCATCATAGGTTCGGGCGCGGGTGGTGGCATGTCCGGTTATGTGCTGGCTCATGCAGGTATCAAGGTATTGATGCTGGAGGCGGGACCGTTCTTTGATCCGGCCAAAGATTCGCAGCAATTAAAATGGCCCTATGAATCGTTAAGACGCGGCGGCAACGCCACCCGGCCCATGGGCGATTTCGACGCGGCCTATGGCGGCTGGGAAATAGATGGTGAACCTTATACCCAAAAAGGAGATACTGATTTTAAATGGTTCAGGGCAAAGATGCTGGGCGGTCGTACCAACCACTGGGCACGCATATCTTTAAGAATGGGCCCTAAAGATTTTAAGTGCAATAGCAGTTTTGGCGTAGGCGACGACTGGCCAATCACTTATGAAGATATTAAGCCTTACTATGATAAGGTTGACCGGCTGATTGGGGTATACGGCTCCATGGAAGGTATGGAGAATGATCCGGATGGTATTTTTTTGCCGGCGCCAAAACCCCGGCTAAATGAACTATTTGTAAAAAAAGCCGCCACCGGGCTGGGTATCAAAGTAATTGCCGGCCGGGGATCGGTACTTACCGCACCGTTACCGGGCAATAAAGATAGGGGAGCCTGCTTTTTTTGCGGGCAATGTAACCGCAGCTGTAAAATATATGGCGATTTTTCGGCTTCGTCATGCTTGGTGATCCCGGCCATGAAAACCGGTAACCTCACTGTAATTACCAATGCCGTGGTGCGCGAAATACTGACCGGCAGCGATGGACTGGCCAACGGGGTGTCCTATATCAATAAGGATGATATGCAGGAGTATACGGTAAAGGCAAAAACAGTGATCCTGGCGGCCGGCACCTGTGAATCGGCGCGGATCCTCCTTAATTCTAAATCGGCACAACATCCCAACGGTTTGGCCAACAGCAGCAATGTGGTAGGCAAATATCTGCATGATTCTACCCAGGGCGGTGCTGCCGCTATCTTACCTCAATTACTCAACCGCAAGCGTTTTAACGAGGATGGTGTCGGCAGTCTGCACCTGTACGCGCCCTGGTGGGGCGATCATAAAAAGCTGGATTTTGCACGTGGCTATCACCTGGAAATATTTGGCGGCATGATGATGCCATCATACGGAGGATATTTGGGTTTTGAAGGTACACTGGTGCCCTATATTAACGGGTATTTGCCCGGACCTGATGGGAAAATGAAACCTGGTGGCGGTTTTGGCAAATCATTAAAAGAAGATTACCGCCGCTTTTACGGGACGATGGCCGGCGTGGGCTGTCACGGCACTGATATCGCCAAGGAAGATAATTATTGTGAAATAGATAATACCGTTGTTGATAAATATGGTATCCCGGTATTACGCTTTAATTACAAATGGGGCGAACAAGAAATAAACCAGGCCAAACATATGCAGCAAACCACGCAGGAAATTATAAAAGCAATGGGCGGCATCCCCCTGGGACAACCAGCCGGTGCCGACAAAAATTATGGTTTGGATAAGCCGGGCAAGGGTATCCATGAGGTTGGAACGGTACGTATGGGCGATAAAGCTAACAAGTCTGCATTAAACAAATGGTGCCAGGCACATGACTGCCGGAACCTTTTTGTAGTTGATGGCGCGGTGTTTACGCAGCAATCCGAGAAAAATCCAACCTGGACCATTCTGGCGCTTTCCATGCGTACCGCGGAGTATATTATCGATCAAAAAAGAAAACTAAACAGCTGATTATGAACAGAAGAGAAAGTTTAAAAGCCATTGGTTTATCGGTTTCAACAGTGGTACTGCTGGATGCTTGTAAAACAACTCCCGAAGTAAAAACAAAAGATAGTAAGCCAACAGCAGAACCCGGTAAACAAGATTACGAAGTGGCCAGGGACAAACACCTGCAGACCGAAAAGTTTTTTACCGCGCATGAGCTCGCCACGATCACCGTACTGGCCGATATCATTATCCCAAGGGATGAACATAGCGGCAGTGCTTCGGACGCTAAAGTGACCGATTTTATTGAGTTTATCGTAAAGGACGAACCCGAACATGCCCTGCCTATGCGTGGCGGCCTGCGTTGGTTGGATGTAAAGTGTTTAAATATATACGGTAATGAGTTTAAAAGCAGTACACCACAACAGCAGGAAGCCATAATTAGTGAAATTGCTTACCCCGCACAGGCAAAACCGAATATGCTGCCAGGTGTCACTTTTTTCAACAAAATGCGTGAACTTACTGCAATTGGTTTTTTTACCAGCAAAATAGGTATTGCCGATCTCGGGTATAAGGGAAACTCGCCCGGTAAATGGGAGGGTGTGCCGGCGGGTGTTTTAAAGCAATATGGGTTGGAGGGGGTTTAAATTTCATGCAGCGAATTTCTGCGAAGGCGGAATGTAACCCCTTATTGGGAATAACCGGATTTTATTACACCACCAGCTTCTGTTTGGTGTCATTAAGACAGCCTCAATTTGCCTGATTACAAAACGATGACCTGAAAACATGCCATGCTGTCCAAATTTTAAATGGTCGGCATTTTGATAAACAAAGACATGGACTCATATTCAGAAACAATTATACAGGCCACTGAGAAAGTAAGTTCGGCAGTAGTCAAGATCGAAAAATATATTTACAATAGGGACAAACTGGTGCCGTCCGGAACAGGCTCCGGCTTCCTGTTTTCTTCGGATGGTTATCTCTTTACCAATAGTCATGTGATAACCAAAGCGAGGCAACTCAAAGTTATTTTTGAAGATGGCCGGTCATTTTTGGCAGAGCTTGTAGGGGAAGATCCATTAACCGACCTGGCGATTTTAAAGATTGATGCCGATGATTACACTCCGGCAAAACTGGGCGACTCAGATATGCTGAGAGTTGGCCAAATGGTGATTGCCATAGGAAACCCCTTAGGATTTCAGTATACGGTTACCGCAGGGGTGGTTAGCGCGCTGGGGCGTTCACTTCAGGGTGTAAGTGGGGCAACGATGGATGGCATGATCCAAACGGATGCTGCGTTAAATCCTGGAAATTCTGGTGGGCCGCTTGTTAACAGCGATGGCGAAATCATAGGCGTTAATACCGCTATTATTAATGGGGCCCAGGGTTTGTGTTTCGCTATCAGTATTAATACAGCCAAATCCGTCGCAAATCAGCTCATTCGATTCGGCAAGGTTAAAAGAGCTTACATCGGTGCCAGTTTACAGCAAATTGAACTTGTTCCAAAACTGCGGAGTTTTCATGGGTTGAAAAACAAACAAGCGCTTTTTGTAACTCAGGTTGAAAGAAATAGCCCGGCGATGAAAGCTGGTCTTTTAAGTGGCGATATTATTTACGCGTTTAATGATCGTTTGACTGAAACTTCTGACCAGTTATTTAAAGTACTTTCCGAAGACAAGATCGGGCAATTTCAATATATGAATATCATCAGAGGGAGTCAAAACCTGGAATTAAGGATTACACCAATGGAAAGGGGCGACTAAATAAGTCGCCAGGTAGCTTTACCTATGTAATCGCAGTTTCTTAAGGTAACCCAACAGCTCTTTTGGTCTGTCAGTTTGAATGATGGTTGCACCGTGAGCGATCAGCCAGTCCCAGCTGTCCTTTGTATTTCCCAAATCAACAGCCGTATCATCATCATGCCCTGCATTCAGGCTTGCCCACAGAGAATTAATCCATATTTTGGATCCGTTATTTTTAATGAACCCATAATCAGACAAAATAGCCGAGGTATCTGTTTTAAAATTAAGTTCAAATGCTAYCGGCTTGATATGTTGCTGATAATCTTTAATAATTTGCCGGGCACCAGGTTTATCCAAATCAACAACTGCCATAAAGGTAATACTGTCTATAACTTTGGGGTACCTGTTCTTCAGCGCTTCATAAACTGCATCTGTTTTAAAAATGGCTTGTTTTAAAGTACCTGTATTTTTTAGTATCTGGTAAGCCTCATCGTAGTAGTTATAACTCTTATCCAGGTTAATCAGCACCTTACCTTTAGCCAGCAGCATTACCTCTTGCAATGTAGGTATGGTATGAGCGGTAACCCTGCCTAAGCCATTTTTTAGATGGAACTGTTTTAATTCACTCCATGTATAATCGCCCGGTTTCCCTTTACCATCGGTGGTCCTGTCGATAGTTTGATCATGCATAATTACAATTACACCGTCTTTGGTTTTATTCAGGTCCAGTTCAATAATATCAACACCCATGGTTATGGCATTTTTGAAAGCCTGTAATGAATTTTCCGGGGCATTGCGCCAGTCGCCCCGGTGCGCGGTAACCATGATCTGCTTATCCGAATGGTTGTGCAACTGATTAACCAGGCTATCTATCCGGGTTGTTTTTTGCGCGCTTACCGTTTGGCTAAACAGTGTTAAAATAAACGCAATGCCGATGTTATAATTTGTCTTCATGTTCTTTTATTAAAAATTAGCGGGCTTTATTTACTGCATAAAGCCCAAAATGTTCATTATGCTGGTGATAGCGCTTGCGCGGCCCTGACAGGTATGGTAGGGAAGAGGCAGTTATCGGGAGTTGTTGTCGGTAGCGGTGAACAACCACGGCGAAAGCACCCACGTTGTCATTTTGCATTAAAGTATGCAGCGCTTCGTCATACAAATTCTCCATTTCAGCAAAAATAGGGTTCGCAGGTTAATTTCTTATTAATTCGAAAATTTGTTTTATGGTTACATTTTACACCCATTTATGGAGGTTTAGTTACCACTTATTGTTACCATATTGTGCCAGTAATGGTAAAGTATGTGTAGTTTTTTTTCATAATATTGTACCATAATTCTACGCTAAATGCCTTAATACTAATTTTTTACGCCATGACTTCATTTTCAGAAAATTTGATCTTGCGCGGACTGAAATCTGGTGAACCTTCAAGGCGTAATTTTGAAAAGGAGCTTTATAAAACATTTTTCTATTTAATAAAAGAAGCGGAAAAAAAATATGGCATTCCTGATGAGGAAGCTGCAAGTATATACTCCGATACCATTCTGGCTGTTATTAAAAATATAATCTCGGGGAAATTTGAAGGGCGCTCTTCCCTTAAAACATACATCTATCAAATATTTTCTAATAAATGTGTTGACCTTTTGCGAAAAAAAACGACAAATAAGGGGAGGTTAGAAGATACCATACCTTATGATAGTTTGGTTTATGAG